>JAGYJO010000032.1 GCA_018402095.1 bacterium | reverse complement strand
CTGTTAAGCCCCCTGGCGTAGGAAGCGCTTACATGTCTTTTTCTATTTGACATATATTATTAAGTTATAATATTATAATGTCATGGAAAAAGAACAGTTAGACGTTATGAATAGTGGTGAATTGACGGCGCGCTGTACGGAAGTGGCGACTATTTTGAAATCCTTGGCAAACCCAGATCGCTTAAAGCTGATGTGTGCATTGTGGGATGGCGAAAAAACCGTTGGTGAATTGGAGGTGTATGCGGATGTGTCTCAGTCTTTGGCGTCTCAGTTTTTGCGGCGGTTGAAGTTGGAAGGCGTTGTGTCTAGTCGAAAAGAAGGTGTGTTTGTGTATTACCAGATTGCAGATGATCGGGTTCGTCAGTTGGTTCAGTCGTTGTATGTGATTTTTTGTGGAGGGAAATTAAAATGATTTTTAGACAATTGTTTGATTCTGTGAGTTCAACCTATACCTATATTGTTGCGGAAAAAAATGGGGAAGCGTTGATCATTGATCCTGTGAAAGAGAATGTTCAGTCTTATATTCAGCTCATAAAAGACCTGAATTTAAAGTTGGTTTTTGCCCTGGATACCCACGTGCATGCTGACCATGTGACAGGCTCTGGGGATCTGGAAGATGTGGCCGCCTGTGTCAGTGTGATGGGGGAGAGAACGTCTGCGACCTGTGTGAGTCGTCGTGTGACGGAGGGCGAGCTCATTCGGGTCGGGTCTCAGTCTTTGAAGACGTTGTATACGCCAGGGCATACAGATGATTCTTATTCGTTTTTGATGAAAGATCGGGTCTTTACTGGTGATACCTTGATGATTCGTGGGACGGGCCGAACTGATTTTCAGAATGGGGATGCAGCTCAGCAGTATGACAGTATTTTTAATAAACTATTGAAACTGGATGATGATGTGATGGTCTATCCTGCGCATGACTACAAAGGTTGGATGGTGAGTACGATTGGCGAAGAAAAGGCGCATAATCCGCGGTTGCAGGTGCGTTCGCAGCAAGAGTATGTCGCGATTATGAATGCGTTGAAGTTGGATAATCCGAAGTTGATGGATATCGCGGTGCCGGCAAATTTGCGGTGTGGCCGGGGCTAAAATCCCCTCCCAGCTTCCCCTTTAATCAAAGGGGGATAGATGGGATTTTTTTTAAGTGAAAGGATATAAAAATGGAAAAAATGATTATTGATGTGAGAGAAAGAGACGAATTTGCGGCAGATCATGTGGCGGCGTCATTGAATGTGCCCCTAACCGAAATGCATAGCCTGTCAGCGATGGCGCCGATGCTGAAGTCTTGTGAGGTTGTTCTGATGTGTCGGTCGGGAAAGCGGGCGACAATGGCCAAGGAAAGTTTTGATGCGTTGGGGTTGCGTAGCTCTGTGTATGTCGGTGGGATAATGGGTTGGAAAGCATCTGGGAAGCCAACGCAAAAAAAGGGGCGTACCACGATTTCTATTTTTCGGCAGGTGCAAATTGCGGTGGGGGCCATGGTCTTGGTGTTGTCCTTGTTGTCCTATTTTTACAATAGCGCCTTTTCTTTGGTTGTTGCGCTGATGGGTGGGGCGTTGTTTTTTGCGGGCGCATCGGGCATGTGCATGCTGGCCACTGTTTTGAAGGCGCTTCCATGGAATAAAGTCTCTCGTAGCCATGCTTAGTTGGGGTATTTTGGGTGCTGTTGTGGGGGCGCTCTTGGGGCTCACGGGTGCGGGTGGGTCTGTGATTGCTTTGCCGCTTTTACAGTATTTGACAGGCCTCTCCATCCACGAAGCCTCGGTGGCGGTGTTGCCGATTGTGGGTATTGCGGCGGTGGTGAGTTTGTTGCCGCGTATTCGTGAGGCACGGTTGAGGTTGGCGGCGCTGATTTTGCTGGTGTCTGTGCCGGCCACCTACCTCACGGCGATGGTGAAGGTGTTGGTCCCGCCGGCGGCGATTACCGCGTTGATTGTCTTTTTTATTGTCTGGGCGTTGATTCAGACGTGGCGGACCAGACAAGTGTCCGAGGGGGTGCCTATTCCTTTTTGGGGTGTTGGCGCCATTGTGGGTGTGATTGCGGGCGTGCTGACGACCCTTACTGGTTTAGGTGGTGGGATTGTGTTGACGCCACTTTTGGCTGGGCTGACGGATATGGATGCGTCTGAAGCGACGGCAACGGCGATAGCGGTGATCGCGGGAAATGCGTTTCTCTCCTTTTTTGTTCAAAATTCGCCATCGATTCCTTTTGGGTGGTTGTCTTTTGGGGGGCTTGTTTTGGGGTTGATCGTGGCCAATGTCTTGGTGATGTTTCTGATGCGGGTGTGTCCAAAAATATGTTCTCAGCGATTGCGAACAGGTGTCTACACGGTGGTTTTGATGCTTGCGGCCGTTTTGATGCTGGTCTGAAGCCTGTTTTGTTTTCTTTCGTGGTAATTGAAAATCTGTTTATGATCGCGTTCTCTTGTGGGATCGAAAGGGCGGTAGCCCTTTCCGTCTACCCCTCAAGTCTAACAATGGATTTACCCTGTCGATGACAGGGTAAATCCATTGTTAGACTACTATTTCGATAGACTATTATGGGTATTCTTTTTTTCCAAAACGAATGCTATACTCCCCCGCATTAGGAGAGTGGGCGATAGCGGCTGATAGCGGATTGGCGCTTTTGATCCCTATCTTGACCTGCTCAGTGAAAGGACGCCCCCGCTATGATGACACGTGATCAATTTCGATTTGACCTTATTATGGATGCCGGAAACGGTGCCCAAAAAGCCGGCGATATTCTCATCAAAGGTTTTGCCAACCAAGGCCTCTATGTCTACATAGAACCGATGATTCCTGCAGAGATCAGCCCCCCAAAACGTACCAAATACTCGATGTCTGGTGTGACTATTCGTGTTGCAACCGGTGAGTTGACCAATATTGGGAGTTTGTCTGAATTGATGTTGGTGGAGCAAGAGATTTTGCTAGACCGACGCTTGGATGATGAAGAGTATGAGCCTGGTGGTACTGTCATTTTGGATATGGGGGATCAAAAACGCAGTCCGGCTACCTATGACCAGGCCATGGCCAGAGCGCGTGCTGCGGGACTTAAGGTGTTGCCATTATCGATTCCTGATGAGGCACAACAAACGATTCGTGAACTCAATGGTAATGGTAAAAACATGGTTTATCTGGGTGTTTTTACAGCTATTTTTAATATTACGCTCACCGATATGAATGCCTTTGTTTCTCAGGTTTTCAAAAAATTGCCTGCGGATAAATTGGCCAAAAATTTGACGCTGGTACAGTCTGGTTATGATTTGGCACAAGCCGACTTTTCAGAATTGTTTTTGTCTATTCCTGCCAATCCAGATGACAGAGAAAAAATCCTGATGGACGGAAATACGGCCTTGGCTATGGGTATCGTGGATTCCGGTATCAAGCTGTATTCTGGCTATCCGATTACACCCGCATCGAGCATTATGCATACCTTGGCGAAGAGTTTTCCTGCTTATGGTGGCATTGTGCACCAAGCCGAAGATGAAATTGCGGCTATCGGAACCGCTATTGGGTCTTACTTCGGTGGGGTGCCTGCGATCACGGCAACGTCGGGTCCTGGACTTTCCTTGAAGCAAGAATTCATTGGGTTGGCGATGGTGAGTGAAATCCCCTGTATTGTCATTGATGTACAACGGGGTGGTCCTTCTACAGGGCTTCCGACCCGTACGGAGCAGTCTGATTTGTTTGCTGCTGCGTTTGGGACACATGGTGACGCGACGAAAGTTGTTCTCAGTGTTTCCAGTGTAGAAGATTGTTTTTATGCGCCCCATATTGCGCGCTATCTGACCGAAAAGCTTCGTGTGCCAGTCCTCATTTTGAGTGACTATCTGACTTCGGTGAGCTACAAAGTTTTTGAAAAATTAAACCTAAATGTCATGGAAAATATTTCAGATATTTTGCCTGAAATTCTGGAGCGTTTTTATATTGAAGCGCTTCCGGAGAGTATTGAAATGGTCAAAACGAATCAAAGTATTCCTGGTGAGGTTGGTCGTTTGCGGCGTGTTACAGGTTTGAATACCGATATTGAAGGTACCGTAGCCTATACCTCTCAAACGAATCAACGGGCACACCAGGTACGTAATGAAAAATTGCATCATGTGCGTCGTGCCCTCAAAACCCCAGAGTTTTTTGGTCCCTCAGAGGGAGATCTCTTGGTGGTGGCATGGGGGAGTTCCCGTGGTGTTTTGAAAGAAGCCATTGATACCTGCCATCGTGAAGGCGTGTCGGTATCCGGTATGCACCTCAAAATGGTGTACCCATTGCCGCTCATGCTCAAAGAGTTGTTTTCTCGTTTCAAACGGGTGGTGACTATTGAAACTGTTTATGGGGATAGCCTGAAACATACCCCATTTTCTACCTTGTTGCGTTCTGAGACCTTGCTTGATGTGAAAGCCGTTTTGTCCAATGCAACGGGCCGCCCACTGAAGCCGTCTCAGGTGGTGAATACCATTAAGGAGCTTTCTCATGTCCACAACAACTAATCCTGTCACACTCAAAGAGCTCAAAGCTGCAGACCCACGCTGGTGTACCGGTTGTGGCGATTACACGATTTTGGTTGGGTTGCGTCGCTTTATGGTGCAGCGTCAAATTGACCCTGTGAATACGGTGAATGTCTCTGGTATTGGGTGTTCGGGTCGTTTGCCCCATTACATGAATACCTATGGGATTCACTCTGTGCATGGGCGTGCTATTCCTGTGGCCTTGGGGTTGGCTCTCGGTCGTCCAGAGTTGAAATTGTTCATTTCTTCTGGTGATGGGGATGCCTTGAGTATCGGTGGTAACCACTTGATTCATGGTATTCATAAAAACTTTAACTGTGTATTTGTTCTTTTTGACAACCAAATCTATGGTTTGACCAAAAACCAAACCTCTCCAACCACCAAAAAAGGCTTGGTGACGATGACCCAGCCTCAGGGGTCGCCTTTGTCACCGATTAATCCTGTTCAGTTTGCTTTGGGCTTGGGTGCGACTTTTGTGGCCAGTACCGCAGAGTGGATGGGTCAGCACTTTCTGGATACCCTTGATGTGGCGTACCAACATCCTGGTTTTTCGTTTGTGCACGTTGCTCAGCGTTGTCCCAAATTTAATCCGTCGGCCTGGAACCATGAAGATTCCCGTTGGATTTCCTTTTTGGAGCATGACAATGGGGTTCCTGCGGATAGAAAAGCAGCGCCAGATGCAACCGTTGTCGCGCATGACCCGAGTGATATGGCGAAAGCGTTTGAGCATGCGAATGGGCTCACAACCTCTTTTGGTTTGTTTTATTGCCAAGAACGTCCCCGTTATGACACCTTGACGCTGGATGCAACGGAAAAAGCTGTGAAGAAAGATAAAGGCTCTCTCCTCGACAGCTTTGCTATTTGATGAAAAAAGGCATTCTTCTTCTCAATTTAGGCTCGCCTGATAGCCCGTCTGTTCCGGATGTCCGCCGTTATTTGGCCCAGTTTTTGATGGACCCTTGTGTGATTGATATTCCTTGGTTGCTTCGGTTTTTGGTGATTTATGGCTTTGTGTTGCCAAAGCGACCCCAAGAAACAGCAAAAGGCTATAGCAAGGTTTGGACGGCAGACGGTTCGCCGTTGCTTGTCTATAGCCGAGCTTTGCATGAGGCCTTGACCCCGGTGTTGTCCGATGAGACAACGGCCTTGTACTTGGCCATGCGGTATGGGCAGCCCGCTATTCCCGATGTCTTGCGTCAGATGCGTGATGATGGGGTCACTGAGATCGTGACGGTGCCGCTTTATCCGCATTATGCGATGTCGTCTACGGGTACCGCGATTGCGGAATGTGAAAAATCTTTGGCGCGTTTGGGTTGGCATCCCACCGTTCGCACTGTTGCGCCTTTTTATGGCCATCCGAAATATATAGAGGCCTTGGTGTCCCGTATCTCCAAGTCGCTTGCGACGGCGAACTGGGAACATCTCCTGTTTAGCTATCATGGACTCCCTGAGCGGCATCTCAAAAAAACAGATCCTACGGGATCCCATTGTATGCGTGAATCGGGTTGTTGTGGGGCGCCATCTGCTGCGCATGCCACATGCTACCGTCACCAAGTCTTTGAGACCACGCGTTTGGTCGCCGAGGCGATGGGGTTGCGTCCAGACCAGTACAGTGTGTCGTTTCAATCCCGTTTGGGGCGTGACAAGTGGCTAGAGCCCTTCACGGATCCTCACGTAGAGATGCTGTCACAGCGTGGTATCAAACACCTTGCCGTTGTCTGTCCTGCCTTTGTTGCAGACTGCTTGGAGACTATTGAAGAGATCGGTGAAGTGACCTGCGAAAAGTTTCTTCATTTGGGTGGTGAGACTTTTACCTTGGTGCCATGTCTAAATGTTGATCCAGAGTGGGTCGCTGCTTTGGCGGAGATTATAGCTCGCCCAAAATAAATTTTCCGGTTTCTTGTGTGTGATTTATACGCTACAAACCAGTCTGTATCTGTCTTTCTAGCAGATATAGACTGGTTTGTCTTGTCTGTGGTGGGTTGAATCAGCTGATTTCCAGTGTATAATGGGGATATGACTGATATAAAAAGAAATTGTGAGTCTTATGCAGATGCCTTGTTGCATCAGTTTCCCATTCTTATTATTTTGGGCGTTCGCCAATCTGGTAAAACGACATTGGCCAAAAAACTTCGTCCTGATTGGGCTTACTTTGATATGGAAAATGGGAATCAATATGATTTCATTACCCAGGATTTTGATTTTTTTTTCAAAGAAAACCCGCATCATATTATTATCGATGAGGCCCAGTTGTCCCCACGCTTATTTCAGGAGCTGAGGGGGCTTGTAGACCGAGATAGGACTATTAAGAATCGTATTATTTTAACAGGATCTAGTTCTTCAGAGCTGCTGAATCATGTCTCAGACTCTTTGCCCGGCAGGGCTGCAATTTTGGAAGTCGGTACATTAAAATTCAATGAATATTACGGGCTGTCTCAATCGTTGTTTTATGACTTGTTTAGAGAGCCTATTACAGAACGGACGCGTGAAAAAATACTGTTACTAACGCAGTGTATTTCCCATGAGGACCTCAAGTATTTTTTTCTGAAAGGGGGCTATCCCGAGCCACTGTTATCTAAAAATGACTCTTTTTATTCGGTATGGATGGCGCAGTATGCACAAACCTATATTCAGAGGGATATTCGTCAATTGTTTCCTCGCTTGGATTTGATCAAGTTTCGACGGTTTATGACGATACTGTCTGGGCTATCGGGTACGCTTGTAAATAAGTCTGATCTTGGTCGTGCTATTCAAACTTCAGAAACGACGATAGCAGAGTATTTGGACATTGCGGATGGCACTTTTGTCTGGAGAAATATACCGCCTTTTGAAAGTAGCAAGAAAAAATCGATTATCAAAACAAGTAAAGGTATTTTTCGGGATAGTGGGCTGTCTCATTTTTTGAATGACATTCATCGGTTGTCTGATTTGGATCGGTACTCAAAAATTGGGATAGATTTTGAGGCTTTTGTGATTGAGGAAATTATTAAAGGATTGAATTCTGTTTTACCAAAAAACTGGTCTTATAGTTTTATGAGAACCCGTAATGGCGCTGAAATAGACTTGATTTTACAGGGCCCATTTGGACTAGTTCCTATTGAGATAAAGTATGGGGCCTCCACCAAATTGAATGACTTTAGATCGATTACTGACTTTGTTCGTACGTATGAATTGCCTTTTGGTATTGTGGTCAATAATGGGGATAAAATTCAAAATTTGAGTAAAGAATTAATCCAAATTCCTGTGACGTATTTGTAGGGAAGGTGTTTGTTTATCGATTACTGGGGCCGGTCCTTGGTAGGATTGATGGCTCTGTTGCGAAATGATGCATCTGCACGATTTTCGTCCAATTTATGTAGCTCCGCTACACCGCACTGACCGAGAAATCGCACATCTGAACCATTTGGCAGCATCGAAAAACCGGCGACTTTTTCATTTCGAAACACCGCTTTGATCTAATCGGCTTACTCAAAAAAGTTTAATATTTGCTTTTGTTGGGCGGGTGCTGTGTTGTCCAGTTCTGGATTGCTCTCTTTCTCTATTTCCGCGTCGCTCTCTGTGCTGCGTCTGCTGCTTCTTGTGCTATAGGGGAAATCCAAAACGGGGATGCTTTTGAGTGCTTCTTTCATGAAGTCTCTCCACATCATGGCGGGCATCCATCCACCTGTCATATTGTTCATCTGCGTATTGTTGTCATTTCCTAGCCAGGTGCCGGTGACGAGTTGGGGTACAAAGCCAATGAACCATGCATCTTTGTAGTCTGATGTGGTGCCTGTTTTGCCTGCGATTGGGCGTGGTAAATAGGCATTTTTTCCTGTCCCATTGCGGACAACGCCCGTCATCATGTCCACCAATTGGGCGACGAGTTCTGGGTTTTCTACCCGTCGTTCGTTGAGCGCATGCTTGTAGATGACGTTGCCATCTCTGTCTTCGATCTTTGAGATGCCGGTGATGTCGACACGACGTCCACCGTTGGCCAAGATGCCATAGGCCGCCACCATTTCCATCATGGAGACCTCATGCGCGCCTAAAGGGAGGGATAAAAATGGATACAGTGGCGCTGTGATGCCAAATTTTCGTGCGATACGAATGACATTTTCCGGACCAACTGTACGGTTTAATTTGATAGCGATTACATTGACCGACTGCTCCAAGGCTTTTTTGAGGGTGATTTCCCCAAGGTACGACTTGGTGTAATTGGTGGGGCTATAAGGGCCTTGTGATGTGGCAAAAGTGACAGGTGCGTCTAGCACAATGGAATTGGGGCTAAACCCTTTTTCCAGCGCGGCCAAATAGACGAAGGGTTTAAACGTAGATCCTGGTTGGCGCTTGGCTTGTACACAGCGGTTAAATTCATTTTGTCGGAAATCGGTGCCGCCTTGCATGACTTTGATGTATCCGGTTGCCGGCTCGATAGAGAGGATGGCTGCTTGTTCGAAATTCAGCGGTAGGTTTTTGTCTCCGTAGCGTATTTTTTTGCCTTTTTCGACATACTCTCTGACGAGCTGTTCAGCATGTAGTTGTAGCTCATAATCCAGGGTTGTGTAGACACGCATGCCAGAGGTGAGCACCGCATCTTCGCCAAATCGTTGGTTGAGTTGGGACACAATGTAGGAGGTGAAATAGGGCGCTCTGTACCGAAAATCCCGTCTTGCGGCCAACTTTAGATCCTGTACGTAGGCGGCGTCGGCTTGGGCTTGAGAGATGAAGTTGATTTTGGCCATACGATTCAAAACTGTTTTTTGACGTTGTTTAGAGAGTGCGTAGTTTCTGAATGGACTGAATAGCTCAGGGCCTTTGAGTAGTCCGATTAGCATCGCGGATTCGGCAAGGTTCAGTTCTTTGGCATGTTTGCCAAAATAAAGCTGTGATGCGGATTCGATTCCGTAGGCGTTGTGGCCCCAATAGACTTGGTTGAGATACATTTCTAGGATATCGGCTTTGGTGTAGTGGCGTTCGATTTCTACCGCCAAAATGGCTTCTGCGACTTTTCGGCTGAGCTTTTTCTGTTGGTGCAAAAAGAGGTTTCTAGCAAGCTGCTGGGTGAGCGTGCTTGCCCCTTCGACAAAGCTCATGGCCATGGCATTTTTTAGCATTGCGCGGGCAATGCCTTTGAAATTGATCCCATGGTGTTTGTAGAAATCTGTGTCTTCTGTGGCGATGACGGCTTCTTTGATAAACGGTGAAATTTCTTCCAGCGGCATCAAAATGCGGTTTTCTTCCTGGTGCAACTCAGCCAAGACAATGTTTTTGTCTGAGTAAATTTTGGTGGTTTCTGAAGGGACGTAGGAGCTGATGATGTCTACGTTTGGGAGTGTTTTGGCAACGCTAAAGACATAGAAAGATAAGGCCAATGCAGCGATGAGGCCGAGTAGAAAGACCATTCCCAGGAGTGTCGAAAAAAAGCGTATGCGACGGCCTGTGCGTGTTTTTTTGTAATCATAACCAGAACCGCCTTTGGATCTGGGGACTTTGCCGATGGCGCGGCGGGATCGAAAAATCAGAAAATTCACCTCTTATTAACATTGGTGTCATGAAAATTTTTCGAAAATATTCAGCACTCCAGTTAAGGTAAAACATAACTGCTTTTGAGGCAAGGTGATTGATGGTTTTGGTAATCCCAACCCTGTAGGAGAACGCCGCATTGGCGCCCTTCTTGGAGAGATGGCGCAATGAATTGCGCCCCTACAATGAAATCCCGTAGGGCGGGGTGGGCAATCGCGAAAAGACGAGACCACGCCGTCAGGCTGCGCCTGCCACCCTTCCTCGGTCGGCGGGGTTTCGGTTACGTAGCAAAGCCGACGCGTCCTAGTTTAGGGGTGGGCTTTCGGAATAATGACCCCTTGCGTTGGGGGGGCGTGTGGATTCTGCGACTGCGCGCAGAATGACGCAGCTATGTGAACTAAGGCTTGAGAGACGCAAACCTTGCGATCAATCGTTCACTATTGGCATACGCCATGAATGTAGCAGCCAAGCCGCCAAACAAGGTATAGATTCTTTTTTTGAAACGTTCATTACCCGTGTTTTGTTTTTCAATAGCGGTTAGCAGCTGCGCCTGCCCAGTCACGATTTTCTCCGATAGCTCGGTATGACTTTTTGAGATTTTCTCAGTCAACCTTGTCTCCACGCCCGCTATTTCTTTGGTGAATTTCTCAGTCAACCTTGTCTCCACGCCTGCTATTTCTTTGGTGAATTTCTCAGTCAACCTTGTTTCCACGCCTGCTATTTCTTTGGTAAATTTCTCAGTCAACCTTGTTTCCACGCCCGCTATTTTCTCAATCAGCTTGGTTTCAAGGCCTGCAATTTTATCGTTTAGGCCAAGTTGTACCTTGTGAAGCTGTTCTTGCGTCGCGAGGGCTACATGGTTTTTTTCTGTATGGGTGAGTCTGGTGATCATGGCCGAGTTTGGCCGTCGTTGTTTGCTTACCTTGGAAAAAACGGGTTTAGCCATGAGCGCTATAGGTCTCTGGCATACTTGTGAAACGAACATTGGGGAGCTCCTTTTTTTCGCATTATCGGAAATAAGTTTCTCTCTAGTATCGTTTTTCTGAAAAAAAAGAGCAAGGTGGATTTGCGTGTTTGGGGTAACCGCTTCCCAGAGGGAGGGGGATCGAAAGGGCGACAGCCCTTTCAAAAACTTTTTTCCTGCTAGCCTCCGGCGAGCAGGCGGTGTTTTTTTCGGGGGCTTCGCCCCCTGCACCCCCCGTCTAGGAAGCGGTTACTGTTTGGGTTCTAATGGTTCTCTGTTGCTGAAATCCCCACCCACGTCACTCGGCGCGCAGTCGCAACGTCCACCTATCACGCTCACCGTCCATCGATAGGGCGCGATGAATTTCGCCCCTACGGGATTATATTGCAGGGGCGCGATGAATCGCGCCCCTACAAAAAACAGCTCACACCACAATACGAAACATCGTCCCCGGCCGCACGTCAGGATCCGAATGCACCGTGATCGCCCCGCCCATTTGGTGAATGAGTTTCCAGACGAGGGCTAGTCCTATGCCCCGTTGGCGTTCGTCGATGTTTTTGCTGGATTGGCCGCCCTTGAAGATCGTGCCGTGGCGGTCTTTGGGGATGCCTACCCCAGTGTCTTCTATCTCTACGCAGATGCCGTAGCGGCCTTTGGCGGGGGATGGGTCACGCTGAAGCCGTACCGTCAGGTCGCCCCCGGGGCCATCGTCCTCGCTCATTGCTTCCATAGCATTCACGATCAGGTTGGAGAAAATCATCAGATAGGACTTTGGGTCGCCCATGATGTCGGGGAGGTCTGCGAAGTCTTTGTGAAGCCGTATGTTGCGTTTTTTCATGGAGCCATCCGCCAAAATGAGCACACGCCGCATGACATCTGAAATATTCATTTCTTTGGCTTCTCCCACATTGGCCCCACCCGACTCCAACATCGCATGGAGGAGTTCCATCAGTTCCTCTACCGTCTGCCCCAAACTGTCTATAAACATCAACGTCGTTTCTTTGTCTTCCAGCGACGTCTTGAGAGCACCTATCACCATCCCAAATTCGAAAAGGGGGTTTTTGAGCTCATGGGCAATGGTCCGAGTGAGCTGGGCATAGACCGTGTCATGCCAGGTTTTTTCAAGGAGCTTTTGTTGGAGCTGGAGGTCTTCGTATGCGGTTTGGAGGGAGGTATTGGCTGTTAACAATCTGTTTTCATGTGCTTGATGAGATTTGTAGATTGATATTAGATATAAAATGATTACTAAAAAGACGGTGATGCTTGCACTAACTGAAACCCATAAGAGACTCCACTTATAAATTGGGGTTAACGGAATCCATTGTTTATGAAAGTTTGTAAT
>JAGYJO010000319.1 GCA_018402095.1 bacterium | reverse complement strand
GACATTTCTATTTGGGGTTGACAGAGCCAGCAGCCTCACCATTTCGCGCAACCGTTTCCTAGGCCAGGGAGGGCTAACAGGGATCTACCCTTCGAGAAACCTCAGGGACCAGCGAAGCCCTTTATTAACCCAGTCCTTTCGCTCAGCGAAGCTGAGAGAAAGGTGTTTTTTTCGGAGGCTCTGCCCCCGGCACCCCCCGTATAGGAAATGATTACATGGATTCGAAAACGATTAAACGCTGATCGAATAAGACGGCAAAGTAAAACCTTGTAGGCAGCTAAGACAGTGAGTGAAATTACCAACTAAGCTGGCTCCAATTGGCTACAAAAAGAGATACGACACGCCTCCATGCTAACCGTTTAACTACCCCAGCACCCGCCCCAACTGAATCCGCTTCAAATCCATATCCACCGCCAACACCGTGACCTGAACAGTCTCACCAACCGCGATCACATCATGAGGATTTTTCACAAAGGTATTGCTCAATTTGGAAATATGAATCAGACCATCTTGGTGTACCCCAATATCTACAAAGGCACCAAAATTGGTCACATTCGTCACCACACCTTCCAATACCATCCCTTCGGACAAGTCCGAAATTTCATTAACCGCATCATCAAAAGTGGCATACGTAAACGTCTCTCGAGGATCCACGCCAGGCTTTAGGAGTTCCTTCTGAATGTCTTTCAATGTCGGTAACCCTATCGTGTCTGACACGTAGGTCTCAAGGCGAATCTGTTGTATTTTTTCAGCATTCCCGATCAAGGCATCGATAGGCAACCCCAGTGACTTCGCCATAGCTTGTACCAAACCATAAGATTCCGGGTGAATGGCCGAATTGTCCAAGGGGTTTTTGGCGCCTTTGATTCGCAAAAAACCACTACATTGCTCGTAGGCTTTCGGGCCAAGCTTGGCAACTTTGAGCAAGGTCTTGCGGTCTTTAAAGGGCCCATTTTCTTCACGATAGCTCACAATATTCTTCGCCAAAACAGGGCCAATACCAGCCACATAGGTTAGCAACGATGGCGACGCCGTATTCACATCCACACCGATCATATTGACCACCGACTCCGTGGTAAAGGTCAGGGCATCTTTGAGTTGCGATTGGTTCACATCATGCTGATATTGACCGACACCAATCGCTTTGGGGTCTATTTTGACCAGCTCGGCTAACGGGTCTTGCAAACGATTGGCAATACTAATCGCACCCCGGACAGTGATATCCAGATGTCCGTATTCCGCAATGGCCAACTCTGATGCAGAGTACACAGAAGCACCTGCCTCATTCACGATCACAGGAATGACAGACAAATTGTTCGCTTTGATCATCGATTTGAGAAACTGCATGGTTTCTTTGGAGCCCGTGCCATTGCCCACCGCCATAAAGCGACCGCTATAC
>JAGYJO010000318.1 GCA_018402095.1 bacterium | reverse complement strand
GTGGTGTTGGGGTTGTCCGGCGGCATAGATTCGGCACTTACAGCCGCCATTGCGGTAGACGCATTGGGGGCCTCACATGTCACTGGCGTGGCTATGCCGTCTCGCTATTCATCACCTGACAGTCTCCGTGACGCAGAAGCCTTGGCGCAGTCTTTGGGGATTTCCATGGAAACAGTTTCAATAGATACTATTCATCACCTTTACGAATCTAGCCTCCCTGAGGTCTTTGATTCGGGCTTGGCGGCAGAAAATGTCCAGCCTAGGATTCGGGGAAACATTTTGATGGGTATCTCCAATCGCAGAAACGCACTGTTGCTTAGCACCGGAAACAAAAGCGAAATAGCTATGGGATACTGCACCCTCTATGGCGATATGTGCGGGGCCCTCTGTGTGTTGGGTGATGTTTACAAAACAGAGGTGTTTGCCTTGTCCAACTGGCGCAATAGAGAGGGTGTTGTCATTCCTCAAAATACGATCGATAGACCGCCGTCTGCCGAGCTAAGACCAGATCAAACAGATCAGGACAGTTTGCCGCCTTATGATCTTTTGGATGCGATTTTAGTGGATTATTTTGAAAACCGTGTGTCTGTGGCTGATCTAGAGCGTCTCTATGATCCGGCTGTGTTGCGTTGGGTGATGACACAATTTCATAGAAATGAATACAAGCGTCGCCAGGCGGCTGTCATTCCCCGTATACGGGTATCTGCCTTTGGAACTGGCTATAGAGTGCCTATTGTAGGTATGATGGGCTGATGATTCGTTTCTTATTTAAACGCATTGAGCTGTTTTTTGCTCATTTGGGAGAGCTGACGATTTTGGCGGGTCAGAGTATTCGCCATATTTTTTTGAGGCCGCATCTGGGCCAGATGTTCGAACAAATGTATCGCTTAGGTGTGAAATCCTTACCCATTACGACGATCACCGCTTTGTTTATTGGGATGGCCTTTGCCTTGCAAATCGTACAAGAATTTTTGAAGTTTGGTGCTGGCAAAATGATTGGTGGGATTCTGGCGCTGGCACTGTGGCGAGAATTAGCCCCTCTTTTGACGGCAGTTGTTGTCGCTGGTCGTGTGGGCGCTGCCATTGCGGCAGAGGTTGGTACGATGAAGGTGACGGAACAAGTCGAAGCCCTAGAGGCCATGGGGCAGGATCCTGTACGGTATTTGGTTGCACCACGGGTAGCCGCATGTACGGTGATTATGCCGCTTTTGGTGGGGTGGGCGGATGTGGTTGGCTTTTTCGGCGGCTTTGTCATTGCGATGAGCTCGGGTCGGGTGAATCCGTATATGTATTTTGAAGCAGCACAAACGATGCTACGTGTGGGTGATATTACGGGTGGGTTGCTGAAGGGTGCTTTCTTTGGCTTTTGTATTGCTTTGATTAGTGCCTATATGGGCTTGTCTGCAAAGTCCGGTGCCAAAGGTGTCGGTGAAG
>JAGYJO010000317.1 GCA_018402095.1 bacterium | reverse complement strand
TCGCTTACGTTTTGTAACAGTCCCATACTGGCTATTTAGCCTCACCTTAGCTACAATCCCAAGTCCAATGAACGCCATATTGATTGTCTGCTTTTTTACATTTCTCATTCATGTCACAGAGACCATGGCCTATACCCTGAGATTGGCAGGCACGCGCACAGGACGCATCGCCATTGCACTCTCTTTTGTCACCAGTACACTCCTCGTGAGTCGTCTCTCAAATATGTTCCAATCTCCCCTACTCGGTGCCATGGTCGATGGGGCCATTTTGGCCGGTCCTCATGCCATTGATGGTCTGATCATGCAGTTTCGTTGGGTGATTTTTTCAGCCTTTCTCGGTGCCGCCGTTGGTATGCTACTGACACCCACATGTGTCACCCTGTTTACCGCCGCCATTCGGTCTTTTGCCAAAACCGGGTCTTTGCCCAAAACAGCAATTCTCTCATTGCGACCCAGGAATTTCTCGTCCTGGTTACAGGCCATCCGACTGCCACGCCTAAGCATGCTCAAAAAAATCACGATAGCAAGCCTCCCAAAAAACTTTTTGATCTTAAACTTACTGGTCGCGTCCATTTACACTATCGGCGTTCTTTGTGCCCTTTTGGCTGGGGCATTGGCACCCGAATTTCGGTCTACTGCTATCAATCTCTCTGGTATCGTAAATGGTCTCGCCACGATCATGTTCACCCTTTTCGTCGACCCTGCCGGTGCACGTATTACCGATGAAGTGGCCAGAGGCACACGCCCTGAAAAAGACCTCATCTCCGTTGTGTTTTTCTTGCAAGCAGGCCGCTTATTGGGCACCCTGATTATCGCCCAAATTTTACTTATGCCCTTCACCTATTACATTCTGAAAGTAACCCTATGGCTAGCCGACAAAGCCATCTAAGCCACGAAGACTATTTGGCCCGGGTTGCGGAACTCAAAGCCCATGCCAAGCAGTATTACCAAGCCGATGCCCCAATAATTGCTGATACCCACTATGACCAACTTTACGCCATCGTCACCCAGTACGAAACCGATAACCCACTCCTCGCAGACCCCGAATCGCCTACCCAAACCGTCGGGGCCAAACCCGTCGCGACATTTTCGACTTTTTCCCATAGCGTCCCGATGGCCTCGCTCAACAATGCCTTTACCAAAGAAGAATTCGAAAGTTTCTATGATAGATTACAAAAACAACTGGATACAAAAGAGCCACTCACCTTTTGCTGTGAGCCCAAAATGGACGGACTCGCTGTGGCTATTCGATACAAAAATGGCATCCTCGATGTTGGGGGGACTCGCGGCAATGGCGAAGAAGGTGAAACCATCACCGAGAACCTAAAAAGTATCGCCGCCGTCCCACAAAAACTGGCCCACCCCATCACTCTGGAAATCCGTGGTGAAGTCTATATGAAACGCAGCGTCTTCGAGAGTATCGGTGGCGAATACGCCAACCCCC
>JAGYJO010000316.1 GCA_018402095.1 bacterium | reverse complement strand
TCCAAAATAAGGTACAACCACGCATATGGTTATTTTATTAAAAAAGCTATTCACGCTACTCAAACTCCTCAATTCTGAAACAGGTGAAACACAGATCGCCGTCGGGTTGAGCTTGGGTCTGGTTTTGGGCTTCGCGCCTTTTCTGAGCTTACAAACACTGCTGGTGATTTTAATAATTTTGATCTTTCGGGTTCAAGCTGGCGCCGCTTTTATCTCGGGTTTTTTCTTTGGTTTTGTCGCTTGGATATCCGATCCATTAGCCGACATACTAGGGCGTCATATTTTGGAGACTGCCCCTTTAGCGCCACTGTTCACACAGATGTACAGCATGCCATTGGTCCCCCTCACCCGATTCAATGACTCGATTGTCATGGGCTCTTTTTTACTCTCTATGTTACTCACGATACCCTCCTTTTATCTGTTTCGTTGGGCTATACGACGCTACAGGATCACCGTTGTGGCACGCTTACAAAAAACACGTTGGTGGAAACTCATGAAATCCACAACCCTCTATAAATGGTATGCAAAGTATGATGCGCTCTATGGTTAGACCAAAACAGATTTTTCGGTATGAAGCCATTCTACCCATCACACTCTTAGTCATTTTGGGTACGCTCTACACTCTGTTTTTGATGGATGGCCATATCAAAAAAATACTAGAATGGAGTTTGGGCAAAGCCGTCGGCGCCGAAGTCAGTATTGATACGCTCAACAGCGACATTTACAACGGCACCCTTCTCGTCAAAGAACTGGAAATCACCAACGCCAACAAACCCTCACACAACAGCATTGTTTTCCAAACCATTGAGCTAGCGTTCAGCTGGGATGCCCTTCTTCGTGGAAAAGTTGTGATCACTACCGCCAATATTACAAACATTGCCTTAGATACACCCCGAAAAAAGCCAGGAAAAGTCTACCCCAAAGAACCCTCCAAGTTGGCCAACGCGGTCAAAACAGTACAAGACCAAACCCTCAAAGATGGCAAAGCTACCTATCGAAACACCGCTATAGGAGACATTCTTACCCTGCTTGAAAACAAAGGGGACACCGTATTTTTGGACCAATTCGAAGACACCCTCGAAAGCAAAAAGCAACTCACACGACTCAAAAACCAAATCACCGAAACACAAGAACATTGGCAAACCGCTACAGACACCATCAGCAACCCACTCACCGAGTTACAACAACAATTCAGTGATTTACAAAAAATATCATTCGGCTCTATCGAGGACGCCACACAGTGGTTAAGCAAAGCAAACGCCCTAAAAAAGCGTATTGATGAGGAACAAAAAAAGATCGCAACCTACGCCAATACACTCTCACAAGATATCAACGCATTGGGCCAATCCACGACCAAAATCAGCAAAGCTATCGAGACCGACACTCGCAACATCGGCAAGTATATCCAACTACCAGAGTTATCCGGAGACAAGATGACCCAGTATT
>JAGYJO010000315.1 GCA_018402095.1 bacterium | reverse complement strand
TGATATACTCCGTCTATGCAAAAACTTAAACTTTTACCAGTTGGCTCCCACGATTTCCCAGGCATCATCAGAGGGAACTATGTCTATGTAGACAAAACAAAAGACATCTATCATCTCTTGCTGCCAGGTATAGAACCAGGCGCAGCCGGCCCCAAACACTTCCTCTCCAGACCCCGCCGCTTTGGTAAATCGCTGACACTTTCCACCCTCAAGGCACTTTTTTTGGGTCAAAAAGAGTTATTTAAAGACCTCTATATCGACAAAGAAACAGACTATGACTTCCCTATTTTCCCCGTGTTGCATTTCGATTTTTCTGAAATCGGACATCAAACAAGTACAGAACTATCTCGTATTCTAAAACAGCATATAGAGGTGTACGCAGCCAATTATGGCCATATCATCCAAGACTCAGCGACACTCGCTGAGTCTTGGGGACAATTGATGGCGTTTTTTAAAGGGAAAAATCAAAAAGCAGTCATCCTCATCGACGAATACGACAAACCTATCCTCGATCACATCACCAACATCCCCATCGCCAAAGAAAACCGCGATGTCCTCAAATCTTTCTACGAAATCATCAAAGCCAACGACGAAAGTCTACGATTTGTCTTCATCACCGGCATCACCAAGTTTAGCCAAATGAATGTCTTTTCTGGGATGAATAATTTAACAGATATCAGCCTAAACCCCGACTACGCTACACTCTGCGGCTATACCCAAGACGAACTCGAAACATGTTTCTCCGATTATCTCGACGTTTTTGCGATGCAGGAACACAAGGACAAACCAGCGCTCCTGGAAAAAATCAAAACCTGGTACAACGGCTTTCGATTTACCAAATCACCCATCACCGTTTACAACCCCTACTCCACACTGAGCCTGCTTACAGCAAAAACATTCCAATACCACTGGTTCGCCACAGGTACCCCGACATATCTCATACAGCTCATCCAAGAATTCGACATCGATGTCCAAAATATTCCAAAAAAACTCTCGATTAACGATACCGCCTCTTACAACGTCGATAGCATGCATGTGAATCTAGCCGCCCTGCTCTTTCAGACCGGGTATACCACCATTGTTGGCGTCTCCGCCAGCGGAGATACACTTCTGTTGGATTACCCCAATTTAGAAGTCAAAGAGGCCTTTACCCAACAACTCATAGACATGCTGGCGAGACCGCAACTCTCCCCGGCTGTCACCATCGATGACTTGAGAGAGGCTTTATACCAAAACAACCTCGCCGAGGTTTTCCGTATCATCACGCTTTTCTTTGCAAAAATCCCTTATGACATTCAGGAAGGGACAGAAAACTACTATCAGAGTCTCTTTTATCTGATTTTCACCGTCATCGGTACCCGAATCCGAGCGGAAGTACGCACCCACAAAGGGCGGATTGATGCACTCGTCGAGACAGCGACGCATGTGTATGTGTTTGAATTCAAAGTGCTACGAGAT
>JAGYJO010000314.1 GCA_018402095.1 bacterium | reverse complement strand
ACCAAGCCAACGAACGAGAAATCATTCAAAAGACAGTAATGCAACTAGGGGTGACTGGGATCATTCGGAGATTACCCGTGCACGCTTACATGAAAAGACATGGCTGTTCGGCAGAAGAAGCTGGGCGCTACCTGAGATACGACTTATTGTCTCATTTCAAAAAACGACACCGCTATGACGCGATTGTCACCGCACACCATCAGGACGATTCGGCTGAGTCATTCATCATGCAACTGGGGAGTGGGGCATTACTCGGCGTACAAGGCATCAAACCCCATATGCTATGGCGGAAAACATGCGATATCTATCACCCACTTTGGCAGTACCGCAAATCAGAGATACGCGAAGCCTTTCAGCGCTCTGGATTGCCACATAGTGAAGATCAGACGAACACAGACACCGCTTTATTACGAAACAATTTACGCCACAAACTCATTCCTGTAGCAGAGGAAATCTTTCCTCAATTCACAGAAAAAGTTGTTCGATTTGGAAATTTCATCACAACAGTATCCGACTATATAGCAAAAAAAATACCTGCCAATTTGAAAGTATTTCAGTACGAATCAGATTCATTGACATCCGAAGAGACTTCCCCAAGAATTATTTTTCAGATATCTCTAGACGGATTCGACACACTAGATCCCATAGAGCAAGAATGGCTGGCACGCTACTGGCTAATGCAGTCTATTCCCCCAAAAAAAGACGCTATTTCAGCGCCACATACGCGTTTTTCAACAACACACATCCAAATGGTTATCCGTGTTGCGCTAAATACAACACCCCGAAGCTCACTCCCCGGCGAGCAGGTGGTGTGGCATGAATATGGAAAACTCTGTTTTGCAGCAAATACAAATGCGACAAAAAGCCCGCTAACACGTACAAACAATCTCACAATAACCCTAAAAGAAGGTTCTTTTTTATTCGAAAAACTTGGACTAAGACTAAATATCGACAGTCAAGAACTGCCTAGGACTGCGTCATTTCCTGAAAAATGGAAACACCCGTGGGTAGCATGTATCCCCCAAAAAACACTAAAAAAAGGAGAACTGCTCCGTATTAGGGAACGTAACAGTGGGGATCGGTTCCACCCATTGGGAATGAAACAAAGCATGTCACTCAAACGATATTTGATTCACCGCAAATTCCCCGCACGCTGGCGAGGACATCTACCTTTATTTTTTCTCGAATCTGAACTAGTATGGGTTCCGTTTCTAGGTCTTAGCGATCGGTTTCGAAGAAATCCCTCGCAAGATCATGACGAAGACTATTTTGGCAAAACAGACTTATTATGGGTATTGACGTTATCCCCTTTGGATAAGCGATTTCAGCCTGTTTTTAATCACTATAATTGGATGTGACACGTGAAGCAGGATTATTGGTTTATATTATTGTTTTTATGGATTGGCGTGACCAACCTTTCAGCAGAGTCTTTGCAAAAAACCGCATCCCCGCAAAAAAAAC
>JAGYJO010000313.1 GCA_018402095.1 bacterium | reverse complement strand
TTCCCGAAAACGCCCACAAAGCCGTCTCACGACAAAAACCCTGCCCCCCAGGTCTCAAAAATTCAGGAGGAATCATCACCAATTCAGACAACACCGCCACCGGATACGGTAAATGAATAGCCATATTAGACGCTCCCCCATTTGTGCCACACAAAATAAGTAGGTACCCCCAAAGCCACAATCCCCAGACCCCAAACCGAATCCCCCGGCGTTCTCACCACTGTATTCACCACAATACCCAACATTCCCACGACAAACAAAGCAGGCAACACCGGATAACCCACCATACGATAGACAGAGACGCCTGGATCTTGCTGACCACGTCTACGCAGCACAAAAAGCGCCACAACGTTTAAGGCCAAAAAAAACACGCTAGGCACCGTCACATAGTCCAACAGCTGATCAAAGGTGCCAGACACCAACAATACCGACGCCCAAATCGCCTGAAAAACAATGGCCCGCGCAGGTGTAAAAAAACGCTCATGTACATCCCCAGCAAACGCAGGAAAGAGCTTATCCTTGGCCATCGCATACAGCACCCGAGGACCCGTCAGAATCGTTGCAGACAAGCAACCCAACACAGATAAAGCAACCAATCCACCCGCGACAGCGCCCACAACCGATCCAAACAACTGCGTCGACACAACAGTGACAATCACAGACTTGTTCTCAGGAGTCGCAACGCCCACAGCATACAAATAAAGACTCACCAAAACCAGATAAACACCCGTCACCAGCGCCGCACCCGAAACCATCGCTCTCGGCAAGGTGCGTCTCGGATCAGCAACCTCACCAGCCACGTACACCGTCGCGTCCCACCCAGAATAGGTATACATCACAGGCACCATCGCCAAGACCAGCAAAGCCCAAGGGGATTGAGACAACGGCATCGATTCCGCAAAGTGCCCAAAAGAGCCATTCATTGACGCAAACCCACAAACAATCAGCAAAAAAATCAAACCCAATTTCAACACCATAAAGGCATCTTGCAAACGGGCCCCACGCGCCACCCCTCGATAATTCACGTAAGACATCGCGATGATCAAAGCAATCCCAAGACCTTTGGACACAAAAGGATTGGCGATACCAGCGTATTTGGAAAACCCCATCGCCAAAAAAGCAATGGTCCCTGGGATGGTCACCAATCCCGACGAAAAGCCAGACAAAAAACCCCAAAACGGACCAAAGGCTTCCCGCAGGAAAACATAGCCCCCACCGGCACGCGGAAAACGACTGGCCATCTCCGCGTAAGCCAAGCCCCCGACCAAAGACAGCAAGCCACCCAGAAGCCATACCAGCAAAATCAACATCGGGTTGGGCAATAGTTTATAAATACGCCCAGACGTGACAAAGATACCGATACCAATCATGTTTCCCGCCACCAACATGGTGCAGGAAAAAGTGGTCAATTGTCGTTTGAGGCGTGTCATAAGGCCAGTCATTATGAGGGGTCACATGTCTCTATGACAATGCACCTG
>JAGYJO010000312.1 GCA_018402095.1 bacterium | reverse complement strand
AGTTTAGGGAGCGACATAGGATTTTAGAATGGCAATCCTGGGAACATTTTTTGCATATTGAAACGCAAGCTAACCGCGTAGCTTTCTGTTTTGGTATTGGCGTCTATAGCAACCTGTTTCCAGTGGACCACGTAATCTACCGGACCACCGGTGTAATAGGCGATGTCAGAGGATAGGATTGCTTGACCACCGGTTTGAAACGGCACTTTGTAGTTGATCACACCAGCCGTATCCATCAAACGCTGCCAGCCGAGTGCTGCGCTTAATAGATTGCGGTCTTCGTAAAATTCATATTCAGCACCCAAGCGAACATAATCTTCGAAAACGTTGCCATAGGCACCGACCAAAAAGCCGGACAGTGTTTTGCCAGGCATATCTGTAGCGGCATTGAAGGCCGTGGCTTCATAGGCTCTGTTGAAATACTCCGGTACGAAGTTGGCCCCAAAGGTTCTGTATTCCGCTTTGTAGCCAAACATAGAGAGTAGGTCACCACGAACACCAACGGAGGCACCCTCGCCTTGGTTTTCTAGTTTTGCGTATTCAGAGTAGAAGGTCATGAACTCGCCACCCAGTGGGTAGGCCACATCAAATCCATAACCGGACTGAGAGCTACGGCTGACTTGGTTGCCGTCTACTTGTTTGTCGATACCATCTTCGTCTGTCACATAGGTGGCCCCTGCAACAACGGGCACACCCATGAGGTTGATCGGTGTATCGTAAGTAATACGTGCGGCTTTGACCTGGGACGCTGTGTACATGGCATTTACTGTGAGGTCTGAGATCCGTACATAGCCTTTGGCGCCGGCTTTTTCGTTTGAAAATTCGCTTGTTGCACCACCAGCACCGGAATCATAGTTGTTCATCAACAAGCCATGTCCGTAGGTTACGTTTTGCAAGCGACCATATTCAAAGCCTGCGACTTTGTTGTGATCATAGGCCACACGACGCAAAACAATGGAGTTGAATTCAGAAGGGTAAGGACCACTGGAATCCATAGGGATATAGAGATTGGAATCAACGCCTACGCCAACAGGGCCTAGATTGAAGTCTGGGCTCAAAGAGAGTTTACCAAACATGGATCCGCCGACAGAAATCATCGAAAAACGAGGTGCGGAGACTTTCTCAAAGTCAGCGAGAGAAAACTGAACATCTGCAAGGGCAGGTAAACTCAAAGCAACGAGTAGTGTTCCTACTACGGCTGCCAATTGGGGTATGCGCATAAGGACTCCTTTTTGTACAAAATAGAATGTGACTTTATAGTAGCGTCATTTGTAGGGGAATAAAAGGGAATTTCCCTTTTATTCCCCTACAAGATGTGACGGGGTTCTGCCTATATGTAGGTAACCATGAATATACTATTGGTGTCGGTGGATTTACTTTTGATAATCATGTTAATGGATCTGGTAGCACGAATGGTTTGTCTCCAGAAATTTTTGTTCGTAAAAATTATGCACTAACATCCAGCTCAGTTGTTGGTTTTGGT
>JAGYJO010000311.1 GCA_018402095.1 bacterium | reverse complement strand
ATCTTTTTTAAAAGCGTCATGGTAATGGGAATTCAAACCTCTTGCTTTGCCAATGCAAAAAACGACCCAATAAAGTAACAGCTTCTGCTCTCGTAATTGGATCATAAAGGCGCAAACGACCTTGATCATCCCCACCATAATCCAATTCAGAAATATACAAACCAATACGCTCTTGCACATCTTTTGGCAACGAATTGACATCCGAATAAGGTGACAAATCAGGAATCGTATAGCTCTTTGCGCCCAAGTACTCCAAAGAGCGACTCAAAGACATAATAAACGAAATACGGGTCATAGATTGTGACGGACCAAAAACACTGCTCTGTTGAGCACGATCCATATCACGACGATTATTGATCACACGTGGCGTATTGCCCATACCTATCCATGTATTGATCAGGGATCGATCAGGGTGATTGCTAGAAATATCTGTAAATAAACTTTCTTTAGCTTCTGACCAATTCCAATTAAATGAAGATCTGTCTACAACAGTCACAACCGATTGATTTTCTGCTACCACACGGTTGTTCGCACGGTCTTCCAAAGATACTTTCACAACATATTTTCCAGCGGGGATTCGCTCACCAGCGGCGTTTAAACCATCCCACTGATAGGAGAAATCACCAACACCACGCAACTCTCTGTCAATCAAAGTACGCACCAACTGACCATACTCATCTTCTACCCAAAGACTGCTAATGTATTCCACACCAGGAAGGTCTACTACGGTCAAAGAAATAGGCAAAGATTCATCAGCTAACATCTTGGGAAGGTACGTCGCTCGGGTCAACATTCTCGCGCCCTCTAGCAAAGAAACTTCTCTCGATGGCAAAAAGAGATAGGTGTCTTTTTCAGTACTAACTGGCGTTAAATCCAAAAGACCGAAAGCTGCAGACAATTCAGCATTTTTCGCAAACCAACGAGAGGTAGCATCTTGCAAAACAGGTCGACGTATTGCTGTTTGGTATCTGACTTCTGGTACACGAATCAACACATCCACAAGGGCATCTAACTTTGTAGCATCCACTATTTTAGGGGCATCCAAACCACGTGCACCAGATGAGTGTCTCTCATCAAAACGCAATTTCATATCCATACCCAAGCGAACCAAAAAGTCAGGGCCATAAATAATATCTAAAGAAGCAGCAGCATCTTCGGAAAGGGGATTCCTGACACCCAGACCCGCAGCAAGCCCCACATTTGCCACAGAAGAAATACGGCCACCCAGTCCAGCCAATCCAAAGAATCGAAAACGGCCCAATGTAGAGACATGTTTGGAAAACAAAAAGTCAAAAGTATACACCAACTGAGATTTATCGTTTTGCAGTGTAGGAACAAACCCTATCCCTGTATCAAAGCCCAAATCCCTGCTAAATGATCCCATCAATTTCAGACCAATATTGGGTCCATTTTTGATACCCGTGTCAGAAAAAGAACGGTACCCCAAATAAGGTGCTACCGTAAATTGAGACGCAGTCGGAACCACT
>JAGYJO010000310.1 GCA_018402095.1 bacterium | reverse complement strand
AGAAGACCCTGTTTATTTGCGATATCTCACCCTACGACACAGCAAGACCACCGGTCAGTTTCTCATTACCCTCGTCGTCAATCGTATGGACCCTTGTTTCTCAGAATGGGCAAAAAAAATCATGGGAAAATTCCCATGTTCCGGCATACTCGCCGGCATCCACGCAGGTAGTGCCGATACCTCCACCCCAGGTTCTTACGAAATTCTTTGTGGTGTTGATTACCTCGAAGAAACAGTTTTGGGCACAACATTCAGGTTATCCCCTGGTGCTTTTTTCCAAACCAACACACATCAAGCAAAGCTTCTCTATGCAGAAGTTCTCCGTGCAGGAAATTTTTCAGACTCTCAGAAAGTGTTGGACCTCTATAGTGGTACAGGCACCATTGGAATGCTCATTGCCCCTCACGTCCGTGAAGTCATCGGGATCGAAGAGCATCCAGGCGCTATCATCGATGCCAAATCAAATGCGGCAGCAAATAACATACAAAACATTGGCTTCATCGAAGGCCGAGTGCGAAATGTGCTCAAGTTTAATGCATTGGAAGCAGACACCATTGTGGTTGACCCTCCGAGATCGGGATTGGAACCCAAAGTCGTCGCACGAATCAGTGCCAGAGCACCCAAACGCATTGTCTATGTTTCCTGTCAGCCCACGACGTGGAAACGTGATATCACAGATTTTGAGACACTCGGCTATCGGGTCACAGAGCTACAAGCCGTCGATATGTTTCCCCATACACCCCATTTGGAGATTGTATCCGTTTTGGAACCCATCGTGACTAGGGTTGGGGGTGGGTGTCCTACTCCCCCATAATGGCGCTATACACCGCCAACGCCCGCTTCATCGCGGCGACATCGTGTACACGGACTATAGACACCCCCGCCATAGCGCCAATGATATTAGAAACAAGGGTCCCTTCTTCACGAGACACCGTCATATTTCCATGAATGTGCCCAATAAAAGACTTCCGAGAGGTCCCCAAGAGTACAGGCCCCAACCCTACGATATCGGATAAGCCACGTAACAACGCCAGATTGTGGTCTACGGTCTTTCCAAACCCGATACCAGGATCCAGGATCACAGATGCAATACCAGCGGAATAGGCTGCATCACGACGTTCTACCAAGAAAGCCATGACCTCTGCCAAAACATCATTATAAACAGGCTCAGCCTGCATCTGTCTGGGTTCGCCCTGCATATGCATGGCCACATACGTCGCAGACGATTTGGCCACTGTCTCCAACATCTTCGGATCTCGCCCTGCCGCAATATCATTGATGATCGTCGCGCCATAATACAATGCCATAGAGGCGACTTCGGATTTGCTGGTATCTACGGAAAGCGGTAAGTCCGAGTGGTCGCGATAACGCCGTAATACAGGCTCTAAACGACGACACTCCTCTGCCGCATCGACAGCTTCGGCACCAGGACGGGTTGATTCGGCGCCTAGATCGATAATGTCAGCGCCGTCATGGGTGAGCAATGAGATCTGTCGC
>JAGYJO010000031.1 GCA_018402095.1 bacterium | reverse complement strand
TCTTTGCCACTAATACCCAACAAAAACTCTTTATCCTTCACAGAAACAAGTACCAAGGAAATACCTTGCTCCAAGCCTTTTCTATCTAGGATATGAATATCCCCTGTGAATTGATGTGTTTGCACACGTTTAGCAAATCGAGAAAAAACAAACAAAGCAGCACCCAACAAGGCCAACGAAAATAGGACCTGCAGGGAGTAGCTAATGGTCATCGTTAAACTTTGGGGGCAGACTTAATTGATGTAATACGAAGTCCGTAGTTATTATCCACAGCCACGACTTCACCTTGAGCAATCACCTGACCATTCACAACCAAATCCAAAGGCTCTCCAACAAGACGGTCCAATTCAACAATGGCGCCATCCGACAATTCAAACACATCTTTCAAAGATACTTTGCATCGACCAAGCTCAACAGAAACAGTGACCGGAATCCGACTAAAAACATCTTCTTCTAACTTCTGCCCACCGACTGTCGGTGTCAACATAGGAAACGAAACATCTGCAACAGACGGACGAGATGGAGACACAGCTTCCGGTTCAGAAACTGGGGTGTCAACATTCCACGAAAATGTAGGATCATCTATCTCAGACGACGCCGTCACAGACTCTTTTTTCTGAGTCTTTTTAGGTGTCTCTTTCTCGTCTTCAGCAGATACGTTATCTACACCAAAGGCACCTTTTAGAACAGGGTCAATACCCTGTAGTGGATCATCAAATACTTTTTTCTTAGCCATGGGAAATCACCTCATTAATTAACCTACGATAATCATCTGCAGCACTAGAACGGGGGGAAAATTCAAAAATAGTTTGTCTATAACCAGGCGCCTCAGACAAACCAACACTCACACGAATTGGAGACGACAACATACCGGGAAAAACACGTTCAAGACTGTCCATAATATGCGTCGTTTTTTTATTACGCTTATCATAAAATGTCGGAACTACCTTACAAATACGAATTTCCTTCCCTAGCAATTTGTTCACAATATCAATATTTTTCAATAACTGCTTAATACCAACCAACGACAAATACTCCATAGAAACAGGTAACACCAACTCATCAGAAAAAATCAACGAATTTTGATTCATCAAATTCATTGAAGGCGCACAATCTACAAGCACAAAGTCATAGCCCTTAAGCTCGGAAAGACGCCGCATAAGAACGTGCTCTCTTCCTTTTTCATTTGCCAAACGCATTTCAGCAGGAAAAAGACGTTCGTTTGAACAAATAATATCCAAATTGGGTCGCGCAGAAACAATACATTCAGACACGGGTCTCAACCCCATAACAACATCGTAAATGGTCACTTCGGATTCAACACCCAAGTAGTAACCCGCTGAGCCTTGTGGATCTGTATCAATCACAAGAACGCGTTTACCCTTCAACGCCAACCCATGAGCCATATTGACAACGGTGCTCGTTTTGCCTGTTCCACCTTTATAATTAACGATTGCTAGCTTACGCATAGGTCTGCATCCTACTACAATTCATCATCAAGATCATCCCAAGAAAATTCGCTATCATCAGCATCACCATGAACTTCTTCGTGCAAAGCCTCTGAATCCTTGTCATCTGAAAAATCAAAGGAATCATCAGGAACAGAAACCTGCGCATCATCATGATCATCTTCATAATCCAAGTCGTCATCAATCTCAAACTCGTCATCATCAAAGGCTTCTTCGTCATGATGATCATCTTCTGATACAAGATCAAAATCATCTTCTTCCGAAGACTCTGGTAGCGAAGCAGACGTCGCAACACCACCCAACATAGCACCCGCCACGGCAACAGGAGCAGGCGTCGATTGCGGCGGGGAAAAAACCGCATCCTCATGTGCTACCGGAGAATCTCCAGCACTCACAAAAGTCGCTGTTTCAACAGGCTTCCGCGGGGGGGATTGACGATCAACCACTTGTTTTTTTTCGGAGGTCGAAGAAACCTCATTATTTAAAGCCTGCAACTGAATAGACACTTTATTATTTGAAGAAACCCCGGGATATCCCAACCATGGCAAGGTATCTACGCCAAACTGAACAGACAAAGGCGCTGTCGTTAAGGTATCCAAAACAACAACGTCGCCAACGCACAGCTGACGAAGCTCGGACATCGTTAGTGAGGCGGTTCCCAAGGAAACACAGGCATCCACTTTCAACGTTTGAAGTGTTTTTTCTGAAAAATGCACCTTTTTTTGTTTTTTAGGCTCATTCTCATAAAAATTCTGCACAAGTGTACGCAAGAGCGTATTGGGATACGCAATCACAAACTTACGCAATTCCTGCTGACCAAATATAAGATAAAACCCAAATTGAACGTAGGCTTCTCTAGAAGATATTTTTGGGTTTCGTCGATATGCCCCCACGGCAAAATCAATATCGACATCTGAAGGCACTGCCGCATGCCAAGCATTTGTTATTTCAGGCACGAGAGTTTGCACCTGTGCCTTGAGTATACTTGTTTCAATTGCAGTAAACGTATCTGATTGCCCCAGACTGCCATCACCGCCCACCAAGCGATTGATCATCATATCTGCCAAATCCCAGTCAAAAATCAAATTGATTTTATGACCAGCAGACAAGGAAACATCAGCCTGTACAACTTTGTCTTTCGCATTTTCTAAAAATTCCTGATAGCTCATTTGCGTCGCAAGCACCGTATGCAATTCGACTTTAATATCCATATCTGCAGAGAATTTCACACACAGCTTTTCTGCCAATTGATAATGCAAATAATGTAAAAATCGCAACTGGTCTTTTGTTAAACTATCAAAATTACTGGTACGAATCGGGTGAATTTCGATCTCGTCTTGTTCTTCTCGTTGGTGAACCGTCGTCCAATCTCCAATAGCAGGCGCAAGTTTAATGGTCCTGTGAAATTTCGGGCTATACTTCTGCACCTTAGATTCGCTCCAATCTCATTTGTAATGGGGTCCCATCTGACAACAAAGGAAAACCCTTATAAATGGTCACTTCCATAATCTTACGTTCTCCGGTCGATACATCAGATACAAGCATGTCCTCTCCAGACGGGTAAGGTTCTACAACAGGGTCCTCAAATGTTGTTGAAAGCGCAGCTGAAGACCCCCCATCACCACTTACCAAGGGCGACAAGCTCACACTCAACTGCTTCTCAGCTTCATATGTTCGCTTCCGAGCCATCTCTTGAGAAATTTCCAACTCCCTACGTTTCAACGTAGGGCCGGTCCCAACAGTACCCTGAAACACAACCTGCAAAAGCACCACAGATTTAAGGAGAGTATCATACACGCTGACCTCATATCCGTCACCCCGTTTCACAACACTTTGAACAACACCGCGACCGACAACATTGCCATCAGAATCCGAATACCAAACCGTCGCACCAAAAAGCTTCGATTTCAAAAAATGATCCATCCGAACACCTGGCGTCGTCGAATAATTGGCATTACCGACCTGTTTTTTTACTTCAGCATCTATCCACTCTTTGACGAGGGGAGACTCAATCGAAATATCCGCGCAAATAGGACTCCCCACAAAAAACGCCACCCAAACAAACAAAAAGCATAAACCTAGACGCACAAACGTCCAGAATCTAAACATCCAAAACATCCTCTTCTTCTTGCACAAAAGATCGATCCGGCTGTTCACGCGGACGATCCTGCTGGTTTTGCCCAAACCCCTGCTGAGACCCAGCCGTTTCATCCAAAGTCTGCTCAAATGTCGTATTATCCACAAAACGAACGACCACAGAACGGTCCAAGACATCCGACAAGCTCTTCTGCAGCAGCCCTTTTTTCTGAGTAGCCATTTCGGTCAAATCAGCCCCATTCAAATGAATAACGACAACAAGACCCCGCTCACTCTTCTCAAATCGAATATGCATGGCTACAGGCGTTTCCTGAAAAACCATCCCAGGCGCAGCAAAAAAAGACCTTACCTCACGAGAAACAATTGCAGAAAGCCCCCCCGAAGGCTGCCCCAAACCAAAAGCAGAAGGACTCACCAATACCTGAATAAATGTCGTCTCGATCGCTATCTCATCAGCGCTGTCCTCTTTTTTCAGCACATCCGAACCTTCAAGGTCATCAGCAGAGGATTGCATTTTAAAGCTACCATCCTCTTGCTCGGTAATACGCGAACCATCCTCTTTGCTCGCAGCAAGAAACATAGCACCAAAAGGCAGATCCGCATTGCTAGCGACGGACAATTGAGAGGGGATACCCGGTACAAAAGAAGAACTAGGCTCTACACGCATGGCCTATCAATTCTATACCGAAGACTTCGGTTTATCTTGGGATTCTTTTTTGATTTTGTAGCGATAACCATCGAGAAGCTGTCCTAGTTTTTTAGAATAACGGCCTTGTTTAATAAACGACTTCCTAATAGGCAACCTCTGATGCAAACGCAATCCATTTCGCTCCGCAATTTCTGTCAATTGCGCCATAGAAGGAGCCAAGTTACGACTATAGGCAGGGTTACGTCCCACATACAGCCGACCCAAGTCACGAACACCCGCCTGAATAAACGGTTCAATATCAGGATTGAGCTCCAAAGGTACTGTAATAGAAATATCCGAAGGTAAAATATTCTTAGCCACTTCCAATGCAGCTAACATATCTTTCTTCGAAGTCGGGTTATTACCTTCAAATTTCGTACCAGGTTCTGGACTGAAATTTTGAAGTGTAAATTCATGAATATGGCCATACTGCTTATGCAATGAGGCTATTTCCTTCAGAACATCACGACGATGAGAGGCAGACTCCCCTATACCGACCATAATACCCGTATTGATAGGAAACCCAATCTTACCGGCCCATTCAACCACTTTTAAACGCAGCTCCAAACGTTTCCCAGGGGATTCTGGATAAATTTTACCCACATGACCTTCATCAACAGAGTCCAACATAATACGACAAACAGCGGCCACTTCATACAAGCGCCGGAGCTCTACCGGGCTCAAAAACCCCAGCTCAACCACAGGAATAAAGCCTTCCAAAAAGCCCAACTCACTAACCGTATAAACATAATCTACATACGATTCAAATCCCCAGAGGTCCAACAAAGCCCTTACATGCGGGAACTTATCGGGGCGTTCTCCAGAAATATAAAGGACTTCGCGAGCACCCTCTGAGCGTGCATGTTTACACATTTTAATTGTGGAATAAGGAACCATGAGGCTGTCTCTTTTACGAAACCCACAGTACGGACAGTTGTTACGACACAACCGTGACAAGGACATTGGCAATGCCAGAGAATAGGTTAACGCATCTGGCGCATCCTCCAATGATAACTGAATATCGTCTTCAACGCTTTTGGTTACTTGCTCCACAAACACAACTCCTATTTAACATTTTTGTTGTTTTTTCTTAAATTTCACACATTTTGGTTCACATATAATATGCAAGGCAATGAGAACGTCCATCATAACATTGTTTTTCCAGAATACCATACCGACGCTTATCAACCGTGTAATCACTTCTACGCCAGGGCTTAATAGGGATTCAAAGTATGTCAGCCCTTGACTTATATTTTCGCTCAGCAAAGCTGAGCGAAATAATGTGCTTTTTTCAGCTTCGCCCTCGCACTTCGTTCAGGAAGCGGTTACGTAACTGTTTCTAGAGAGTGGAGATTGAAAGGGCCTCCAACCCTTTCAACTTTTCTTCCTGCTCGCCTTCGGAACGCAGGACATGTGTTTTTAAAGCGCCCCGTATCAGGAAATACTTAGAAAACAAGGCAAATTTTTAGCTAGACCGCCCGTCAGCCCTGTTAACTCAAAATACCCCTCGACCGATGAGCCCAGACGTGCAAGCAATCGATGTACTTGTGATTGGGGCGCGTGAAGAAGGACTTCAACATCCTTTTTTCTCTCACAAAAGTAATTAAAACACCCAACCCCACACTGTCTAAAAAAAAGACAACCCAGACAAATCAACACAAAGGGTACGTATCGCGTCCGAAAAACTGATATGCATCAAAAACCATGAAACCAGGTGCACTAAAATCATCCAATTCACCAGACAGTTCGATTTTCGTCTGAGTTTCCTCAGAAGACACATGTATCTTGAGATCTTCAATCATATGCATTCCTTTTATATACCACCGATAACCATCTTTTACGTCCTCAACAATGCCAAACTCAGCCAATAGCACATCTCTCAGCCTATCCGCCTCGGCATAGTTTTTGTTTTTTTGGCCCCCATACGATCAGTCTTAATTACATACGCGCCGCAGACGGAACAGAAGCTGAAATATCCTCACCAAAAACAAACCCAGCATATGACCAAGAGAGGTCAATATATCGGCGCCATTAATTTGTTAAAAGTGAATATACTTATTAAGATCAAACAAAAACCCCAATAGCCTCTACCGTATTAAAGTCATCATCCAGTAGCGGTTTCAAATCTCGTCTGAAAAACAGACAAAGCTTCCTGTTACCACTATTGGGAGCCAATCGGTTACAATCGTGCGTGTATGCTGCAAACGAGACAACGCTTGCGCGGACTCATCAAGGCCCTCCAACGAAAAACCCAAGGGAGATCGATAATGTGTCTTCAACAGAAAAAAACGAACCACCTCACCTGAATACTTAGCCAAAAGATCTCGGATGGTAAAAAAATTCCCAGCCGATTTGGCCATTTTCTCATCTCTGATCGTCACAAACCCATTATGCAGCCAATAGCGAGAAAAAGATTTTCCCGTGGCACATTCTGACTGGCAAATTTCATTTTCGTGATGTGGAAAAATCAAATCCTGCCCGCCCGCATGAATATCGATGGTCTCCCCAAAAGAAGACAACACCATGGCAGAACATTCAATATGCCAACCAGGACGCCCCGCCCCCCAAGGGCTTTCCCAAGACGGCTCTCCTGGCTTAGCCGACTTCCAAAGCACAAAATCGAGAGGGTCTTTTTTGATATCGGACACCCCCACACGACTACCCGCCACCAAATCTTCTAATACTTTTTTGGACAATTTCCCATAATCAGGAAATGCCGCTACAGAAAAGTAAACATCGCCACCAGCAACATAGGCTGCTTTTTTATCAATCAGAACTGAAATAAGAGCCTGCATTTGATCAATATACGCCGTCGCTCTGGGATAAGATTCAGCAGGAAGCACATTAAGTGCAACCAAGTCCTCCAAACACGCAGCAATAAAACGATCTGTCAAAGACCGCCAGTCTTCCCCCAATTCATTCGATCGTTTAATAATTTTATCGTCAATGTCGGTAAAGTTTTGCACAAAACGCACCGAATAACCTCTATACGCCAAGTGCCGCCGAATACAGTCGAAAACAACATAAACCCGTGCATGCCCCACATGACAATAATCATACGAGGTCACCCCACATGTATAAAAAGTCACTTCCGGTGGGTTACTTGGAACAAAAACTTCTTTTTTTCCAGACAATGTATTGTATAAATAAATAGACATCACTAAAACCCATGCTCCGAAGCCGGAAAAGCGCCAGATGTCACATCTGCACGAAAAGCCGCCACCGCCTGCTGTATCGCATCACCAAGCTGTGCATAACGCTTCACAAACTTGGGCGAATGCGACGTCAAACCCAACATATCCTGTGTCACTAACACTTGCCCATCACAGCCAACACCAGCACCAATCCCAAAGGTAGGAATCCGCAGCTGAGCTGTAATCGTAGCGGCCAGAGCTTCAGGAACCATCTCCAAAACAATTGCAAAACAACCACACGCTTCCAAAGATAACGCCAAAGACTGCAACGCATCCGCCTGTTGTGTGTCACGCCCCTGGACTTTGTAGCCGCCCAACTGATGAACGGAGTGCGGCGTAAATCCGATATGCGCCATCACAGGAATACCAATATCACAAACAGCCTGAACCGCTGGCAACAACGCCGAAGACACTTCCATTTTGACAGCCTGAGCCCGACCTTCTTTTATCATGCGTCCTGCATTTTCTCGCGCTTGATCGAGGCCAACATGATAAGACAAAAAAGGCAGATCTCCCACCACCAATGCATGCGATACAGAAGAGGATACGGCTTTCGCGTGATAGACCATCTGATCCATCGTCACGCTCAACGTGTCTGCGTCTCCACAAAACACATTACCGATAGAATCCCCGACCAAAATCACATCCACCGCGGCAGCATCCAAAGCACCTGCCAGAAGCGAATCATAAGCAGTCAACATCACCAATTTTTTACCTTGGCGCTTTTTTTTTATCAAATCAACACCATGTAGCTGACCCATTATGAAGATCCTTTCATCCAGCGATTGTTGAACCCACGTGTATTCACAACAATGACCCAACACCCCGCTGACAACAACATTTTCTTGTACAAACTAAAACAACTGGCGTTTCAAGGGCTTGCTTATTCAAATATCGCGTTAGATTACCACGCTCCGCCAAAGAAATAACCCCGGTCTCTTCTGAAATAACGATCACCAAAGCATCCGAAACTTCAGACAGCCCCATAGCTGCTCTATGCCGCGTACCCAAACGCCGGTCTTGCAAGGTCGCTTCCGTTAAAGGCAGCAAACACCCCGCCGCCGCAATACGGCTTTCCCGAATAACAACAGCCCCGTCATGTGTCGGTGACTTCGGCCAAAACAAAGAGGCCAAAAGCTCACCAGAAATATGGGACTGAATACGAATACCTGACTGAATATATTCATTCAAATTCGTACCCAATTCAATAACGATTAAGCCGCCGACACACTCCTTTGAAAGAATATCCACAGCCCGAAGAAGCTGTTTGATAACAGACACATATTGGTCCTCGTCCTGACTCACCAAGGGCGTCATCAAACGACCAGACCCTATACGCTCCAAAAAACGACGCAATTCAGGCTGAAAAACAATCAATATCAACAACATCAAAACCGTGGCGAATTTCCCCAACAACCAATTCAATGTGGTTAGCTTCAATGTAAAACTGGCTGCATACAAGGCAAAAACAACCAACAAGCCGCGAACCAAAGACTCTGCGTGACTTTCTGAAATCCACACCAACAATCGGTAAACCAACAGATACACCAAAAGGAAATCGATGGCCGCAACCATCCAATGTGTCGATGACAGAAAAAAAGACATCAAGCCTCTACATCGAAGTGGAGCATATCCTCCATCGTTTCCCGACGTACCAAAAGGGTGCTCTTGCCATTTTCAACCATGACAACGGCTGGTCTTGGAACACGGTTATAGTTAGAGGCCATGGCATAATTATACGCACCAGTACCATAAACCACGATCAAGTCGCCCACCTGTAAGGTTGGCAAGGACACCGTGTGTGACAACACATCACCCGATTCACAATACCGACCCGCAACGGCATAGGTCTTATGTTCAGTGGCATCTGCTCGCTGAGCTACCCCAAATGTATACTGAGACTGGTACAACATCGGGCGAATATTGTCCGCCATACCACCATCAATAAAGGCATACGTTTTGATACCTGGGATATCTTTAATCGCACCCACACGGTACATGGTTAGACCCGCAACGCCCACTATTGATCTACCTGGCTCCAAAACCAACTTAGGCAAAGGAATGCCAGCTTTTTGACAGGCCGACTTCAACTTTTCGGCCATACCCGCAACCAAAGCAGATACGACGGGTGGATCATCTTGCTCTGTATATTGAATCCCCATGCCACCACCAAGATTCAATACCTCAACGTCACGACCCAAGACCTGAGACAACGATTGGGTATGCGCAACCATACGATCAACCAAATCATAATACGGTTCGGTATCAAAAATCTGAGACCCAATATGACTATGAAGACCCAATATATGAATAAATGCATGTGCGTTATAGGCTGCGGCAAGCGCCATTACACTGTCTTTATCCAACCCAAATTTAGAATCAATCTGACCCGTTTTAATATAGTCATGCGTATGCGCTTCTATTTCAGGCTTCAGACGCAACATCACCAAGACCCGACGACCCAACGCAGTCGCGATGTCAGACAGCATCGCCATTTCTTGCTCATGATCCACGACAATATTGACACCCGCATTAACAGCAAGTTGAAGCTCTTCTAAAGATTTATTGTTACCATGAAAAACAATTTTATCAGGATCAATGCCAGCACGAAGTGCGGTCAAACACTCTGCACCAGACACCACATCCACACCCAGCCCACACGACTTCAAAAAAGACAGCAAACGAATCGACATACCCGCCTTGCCAGCATACACCACCATATGATTGGGATAGGCAGACTGCAACGGCGTCACATACGCCCCACACATATCGCGTATAGTGGCGGCATCAAGCACGTACAAAGGTGTCCCATACGCAGCAGCAAGATCACACAGACGAACACCACCCACCGTTACATCACCAGCATCCTGACGATACGTTATTGGAAAAACACCCATACCCTATTCCTTATCTCAATGACCCAAGGTCACGCTATTTATTGGGACACATCAGCTGTTTCCAGCGGCAAACCATTATCTATAATCAAAACACCATTCAGGTGATCCATTTCATGTTGAATAATACGGGCAATAAACCCCTTCTCCCTCATGACAACAGGTCTCCCCACAACAGAAAGCCCCCGAACGTGAATGCGCGCATAACGCTTCACATTCAACGTCACACCAGGAAGACTCAAACACCCTTCTTCATCCCAAGCTTCACCTGAAGCCGATACAATTTCGGGATTAATAAGCGCAAAGCGATGTTTTTTATAACTCACCACCAAAACACGAAGCCCAACACCTACCTGAGGAGCGGCAAGTCCCACTCCCCGATAAGAATCCATGGTTTCAAACATATCCGAAACCAACGTTTTTAAGTCTGAATCACAATCGCTAACAGGAACAGCAATATCCCGCAAAACTGCATTCGGGTGATATACAACCGTTCTAACAGCCATAATTACCTAGCGATTAAACGAATCGTCTGATTACGACGGGACCCAACAGAAACCAATGTAATAGGCACACCCACCGCCGCAGACACATACTCTACGTATTGCTTAGCCGTTTCAGGAAGATCCGCAAAACGGGTAATATTGGAAATATCGGTTTCCCAACCTGGCAGCGTGTCATAAATCGGTTCACAAGAAGAAAAAAGTTCCAAATCCAAAGGAAAATGAATCAAATCACCTTCAGGCGTTCTGTATTTTGTACACACTTTGATTTCTTTACAACCATCCAAAACATCCAGCTTCGTCAGACAAATTTCAGTCAATCCGTTCACACGAACCGCATAACGCAAGCCAACCAAGTCCAACCAGCCACACCGACGAGGACGATTTGTGGTCGTACCATACTCCGCACCACGGTGACGCAAGAGCTCACCGGTCTCATCCGTCAATTCCGTTGGGAAAGGCCCTTCACCGACGCGTGTCACATAGGCCTTCGCAACACCAAAGACTTGGTTAATTTTATGAGGACCAATCCCTACACCAATACAAGCCCCACCAGAAACAGGATTAGAAGAGGTGACATATGGATAGGTACCATGATCCACATCCAACATCGTGCCTTGCGCACCTTCTAAAATCACACGTTTACCTTGATCAATAGCCTCATTCACAAAAAGAGAGGTATCCACAACAAACGGACGCAATCTATCACCCAACGCTGCATATTGCTTTACAACAGCGTCGATATCAATGACTTCATTCGGTAAAACCTCTGACCAGTTTTTCCGCGAGATCACCTTACGCAACCGAGATTCAGACAACAAATCCATAATACGAACACCCACACGGGAAACTTTATCCGTATAACAAGGACCAATACCCCGACCCGTTGTGCCTATCTTGGAGCCCAAACGGTCGCCTTCTTCTTTGGAATCCAACATCTTATGAAAAGGCAGGATAACATGAGCCAGGCTGGATATTTTAAATTTATCCGACGTAACGGAGATACCTTGCTTTGCCAAAGTGTCCATTTCCCGAAAAAGAACTTCAGGATCGATCACAACCCCATTACCGATAACACAACAACAGGTATCATACAAAATACCTGAGGGTATTAAATGCAATTTAAATGTTTTATCCCCCACAACCACGGTATGACCCGCATTGTTTCCACCTTGGTAACGGACAACCAGGTCCATTTTTTCTGCTAAGATATCCGTTATTTTACCTTTACCTTCGTCACCCCACTGGGCTCCGACAATAATTTTTACTGACATTGCGACACACTCACCTTTGTAATATTTTGAATAAACAGATTCCCCATCTATCCGCTTGAGACTGTCCCAAAAGGCAACATTCACCTTTTGGGACAGTCCCATCGAACCCCATCTTAAGCTATCTCAAAACAAAAGAGCCAATAGCATACCAGAAAAATCCAGTATATCATCAACCTCCCCGCTCCCAGATTCACACCATTGAAAACCCACTCAAAAGAGGGCGCCAATACAGAAGGGCGCGGAGATTATAACAAAAGGACACCTGTATGTACCATAACATTGTCTTAATTGGCATGATGGGGAGCGGAAAAAGCACCATCGGTCGCCAAATTTCACAACAATACGACATTCAATTTTCAGACACCGACACACTCATCGAACAAGAGATAAACGAACCTATTCGCACATTCTTCGACAAACACGGAGAGGCTGCCTTTAGAAAAATCGAAACAGGCTGCTGCAAAACGCTACTCACCTACAAAAACCATGTTATCGCTACAGGCGGCGGCATTGTTTTAGCCGCGAAAAATAGAGAGATTTTAGCCAAAGCAGGGTTTATCGTTTATCTATACACCCCCCTAGAACAGATCTTACACCGACTAGAAAAGGACACCACACGCCCGCTACTGGCAACCCCAGACAAAACCACAAGAATACGAGAGCTCCTCGAATTCAGAGACCCGCTATATAGAGCAACAAGTCACGCGACTATAGACACAACCGATACCACTCCAGAAGCACTGGCCACTCAAATATGGCGGTTATATACCATCAAAAACAGTACAGGCATTTGACGATCACAACTCATGCCTGAGAAGGGCGGAATAATTTCATCTCAGCAAACGCCATTGCACCAAACAAAAGGGTCACATACAGCGCATCACCCAAAACGGTATAATGAAAAAACGGAATAGCGGCTGTAAAACATGCCA
>JAGYJO010000309.1 GCA_018402095.1 bacterium | reverse complement strand
GCCACGCTCTTCTTCCAGAATATCCAAAGTATCATAAGGGAAAATACCTTGATCCCATTTACTGCCTTTGTAGGATTCATACGTGCCACGGTCTTTCGCCAGTTTCATACTGCCAGAAATCGCATAATACGAAATCATTTCCATAGAGCGGTCTGCAAATTCCACATTTTCCGGTGAATCAAAAGCAATGTTCACTTGATACAAGGCATCTTGATACCCCATCAACCCCAAGCCGACAGCACGGTGCCGCATGTTGGCTGTTTCCGCTTCTGGAATAGGGTAAAAGTTGTTGTCGATGACGTTGTCCAACATCCGAATCCCAACCTCAACCGTTTTGGCGATTTTTTCTTCGTCCAAGGCACCATTTTTGATCATTTTGGCCAAGTTCACACTCGCCAAATTACACACAGCGGTTTCATCTTGAGACGTATTGAGGGTGATTTCAGTACACAGATTGGACGAGTGAACCACACCTGCATGACTTTGTGGGTTACGCACATTGGCCGCATCTTTGAAAGTAATCCAAGGGTGACCTGTTTCATACAGCATGGTCAGCATTTTGCGCCACAAATCCAAAGCTTTAACCGTTTTGGCACGCGGCAAATTTTGAGATTCATAGAACGCATAGCGATCTTCAAAGGCTTTGCCGTAAAGGTCATGCAAATCAGGCACTTCTGATGGGCAAAAGAGGGTCCAGTCTTTGTTTTCATGAACACGCTTCATAAACAAATCTGGAATCCATGACGCTGTGTTGATGTCATGCGCACGGCGACGTTCGTCACCCGTGTTCTTTTTGAGCTCTAGAAATTGCTCATAGTCCAAATGCCAGAGCTCCATATAGGCACACATGGCGCCTTTTCGTTTGCCACCCTGGTTTACCGCCAAAGCCACATCGTTAAAAATTTTCACAAACGGGATAACCCCTTGAGACGCACCGTTGGTACCTTTGATACGGGAGCCTGTCGCACGTACTGGCGTCCAGTCAGAGCCAATACCGCCAGCCCACTTGCTCAAATGGGCATTGTCACTAAACAGTTTGAAAATACCCGTCAAAGAATCATCCGCGATATTGAGATAACAGGAGCTCATTTGGCTATGCGGCGTACCACTGTTAAACAACGTTGGCGTCGAGGAAATCAAATCCATATTGGACAACACGTCATAGAACGCAATCGCCCAAACTTCTCTTTCTTCTGACTTTTCTTTCAGTGCCAACCCCATCGAAACACGCATCCAAAACCATTGTGGCAACTCGATTGAGGTGCGTGCATCACTGCGATCTTGGATCAAGTACCGGTCAATCAAAATTTGAGCCCCTTGGTACATAAACAGTTTGTCGCGCTCTGGCTTCAATGCCGCAGCCAGGGTATTCAGGTTGAAACCCAACAACTCAGGATTCAACAATTCCAAATCCACACCTTTTTGTAGATAGGACTCAAAACGTCCGCGATAGGCGCTATCTGCACTGGCGGTATTCATAAACTCACCGAGAATTTTTTTG
>JAGYJO010000308.1 GCA_018402095.1 bacterium | reverse complement strand
CCTGCCTCCCCGCATAAAAGAACAGGTCACGCCCAATCACACGCCCATAGAGGACAGACGACAGCGCCACCTCTTCAGAAAAAGTCTTTCGCTGCCAATCCAAAAAACCAGCATCCAGCGCTTGCAGTTTATGTTGCCAAAGGCCGTCCAGGTCCCCCCAAACAAGAATCATCCGATCACAGAAAAAGGAGGCACCACACTGTTGTCATCTACCTGACAATCGGTCAAAACAGCATGCGGTCCAATCTGACAGTTATGCCCTATCTGTGTTTCACCGCGAATAACGGTAAACGGATTGAGAATCGAATCCCGCCCTATTTTCACGGTTGAATCCACAAAGGTACTCGCAGGATCAACAATCGTAACACCTTCTTGCATCAAAATCTGATTGTTATTCTGATAAAGAATGGCATTAATCTTGGCCATATCCATACGGGTATTGATCCCAATCGCCTGGTCCGAATCCGGGGTACAATAGGCTTCAATAGATTTACCACGCGCCTTCAGCATGTGAATTACGTCGGTTAAGTAGTATTCATTTTGCGCATTATTGGTACTCAATTCAGGCAATATCGCAAACAAATACTTGGCATTAAAAATATAAACACCCGTATTGATTTCTCGGATTTCCAATTCTTTCGGCGTGCAGTCCTTGGCTTCTTTGATACCTGCCAACCGCCCCATTTTGCCACGCTGAATACGTCCGTAAGTCCCTGGAGTGTCCATCATCGTCGTCAGCACCGTTGCCGCAGCATTTGATTCCGTGTGAACAGCTAGCAAATTTCGCAACGTTGCCTCGGAAATCAAGGGACAATCTCCCGCCAAAACAATCACGGAGTCGGTTGTATTCGATTGAAAGTAGGGCGCCACCTGCATCACAGCATGACCGGTTCCCAACTGCTCAGCCTGGGTCACATAGGTCATCTTCGGATGCGCCAATGACGATTGAATCAGCTCCGCTTGGTGCCCAACGACCATATAGACACCGTCCACACCCAAGGACGAGACGGTATCCAAAACATATTCCACGATTGGCTTACCCGCCACACGGTGAGCCACCTTCAAAATATCAGACTTCATACGGGTACCCTTGCCTGCTGCAAGGATGATAGCGTGTAACCCCATGGCTAACCAGGAATCTTGGTAATCAACCCTGACAAGACTTTGTTCACATCGTCGATAACCCCCTGAATCGCGGAAAATCCCCGATTCAGCAGTGCCATATCCAAAGCAACTTTCGCAACGTCAATATTGGAAGATTCCAAACGCTCTCCCAAAACATTCCCATAGCTCAACTCACCCGATACAGCAAAATCCAACGCCTCTCCCGAAGCAGACGTCGATTTATACGCAGCACCTTCCCCGACAACCAAGCCTTGCTTGTTCTGAAAAGACGTCAAGGCCAACTGATACAAAGGCTGACGCGCCGCAGGATTGGTACTACCAGCCGCGATATCGTCTTTGTTTGCCTGAAAATTATTCACCAAGACCCCACCGTCAATAAACCCAATATCGGAT
>JAGYJO010000307.1 GCA_018402095.1 bacterium | reverse complement strand
GGCTTTTTTCGCGGCAAGTCGGCCATTGATAAAGCCCTCCCGGCGCGCAGGACTCAGAAAAGCGTCATAACGAAGACCTTCGGCTGGCGAGAGACAGTCCAGAGGGACATCGCGTGCCGCCACACAAGAAAAGCCCACAGCAACAGGGCCTTCTTCTCGAGAAAACGAAAAATGAAACGCATCTGGCACCATAGACTGATCAGCAAACATAGCTGTGAGTCTGCCACAGACCTCTCTGAATTTAAAGAGCTGCAGCCACCCACATCTCAGGACTGAACATGACCCACCTATTTATCCCAGATCACGACGGGGACGTGAGAGAAATAATCACAATTCCCAAAAAGATGCTTCACTGGCATTGGGGTAGACCTGAGAATACGTCGCCTCAACTTGCACAGACAAAAACTCAGCCGTGATAGTGGCGTCGATGGCCGGCACCTGCATACTCTGCCACACAAAAACGCCCACAAACAACAAGCTCGCAACCCCAGCACCCGTTACAGCACGGCTCACATGTCGTCCGACATAGGCACGACGCACACGTGTCGCCATGGCCTCTGCCCATTGTTTTTCGGTTTGATTATGGGTAATCATGATACCCCTCCTTTTCTAATGCATGTTTTAATTTTTGTTTCCCCCGTAACACCAACGATTTAATGGTATTCAACGGCATTTTCAAACCATATACCAACTCTGACGGTGTATACCCTGCCAATACAAGTTTCAATACAAGGCTGTATTTTTCAGGAACACTGCGCATTGCATCACGCAAAACAAGATGGTCTTCGGCAGAAAGCACCACATCTCTTGTTGACGGTTCTGTCACATCGTCAATATTGAGTGTCTCTCTGCGTCTGTTTTTATTAAGACAGGCATGCTTTGCCATCGTGTAAATATACGCTTCGGGATTTGAAACCGTCGCCAATTTCCCTGCACGCCAATGGGTGTAGAGTCGCAAATACACATCCTGCATCATGTCCTCAATATCCACATCACCAGCGCGACGCAAATACCGATGAACGGCAGACAAAACCAGAGGTTTTGTCGCCGAAATCAACGTAGCAAAAGGATCCTGATCAGACATTATTTGTGATTTCCACGAAATTTTTCTTTTCTATTCGCTTTCATTTTTTCGCGCATAGCTTCCCTTTTTTTCTTAAATGCTTCTTTTTGTTCAGGATTCAACTGCGCCATCAATGCATGGTGATGTTTTATTTTATCCAAACGAACAACAGTATGAATCGCTGCGATATCTTTCAAAAGTGTTTCCATCGTAGCATAGTCAGCACTTCCCGATTTTTCCATCTCACGTAAACGGTCTTCCAGCGGCTTCATACGGTCATGATTGGACTTGTACTTTTCTCTAAACAATTTGTTCAGAACGTCTATTTCCTGCACCTGTGTCTCTGATAAATTCAAGGCTTCTTTAAACTTTTCCAGAGAATGAACATTGGAATATCGGGGTCCGGACTTTGCCCCCTGAGCACCTTCAGCATAAACACCGCCAGCAAAAGAGAGA
>JAGYJO010000306.1 GCA_018402095.1 bacterium | reverse complement strand
CAATCGCTCAAAAACCCCTGTCTTAATAAATTTTCTAAAAATGGGATTGGTGTTGTCTTTGAGAAATACTCCGAAATCTTTTTTGAGAATCGAAAAGACAGTTGTGTTGATATAGCTGCCATCACGTCTGAGATGATCGTAGAGAATGCCACTGGTTTTGGCGATGTTTTGGGTCAGGGTCATTGCGGCTTTGTTCGTGGCGTAGGTGTAGCCAAATACTTTGTGTAGATTCAGACCCGAAAACGCGTACGTGATGCCCAAGAGATAAAGATCGGGACCGTAGATACCGGATCTGTTTTTGGTATCACCTATGAGGGTGTTGATTTCGGCATTGCGGTGTTTCCAATTGATATTCTTGTAGAGTAGAAGCCCTATAGGCTCTTTGGCATCATTTTCGGCGATCATGGTGATCTGTGTGCTACTGTCTTTTGCATTTTGATTGAGCAATGACATGGCTGTGGCTGTATGTTGTCCCTCTGCAATCTCGAAGAGATACTGACCAAAATTGGGGTCTTGAAACCATTTTGTTAGAATAGGAATGTCGGAAATTTCGGGTTTTCTGAGTGTGAGAACCAATCCTTTCATGAGACCTTTTTCCTTTGGCTTCCCCATATTTCCAGATCATAATAGCTGCCATGATGAAACACATGCTCGTCCAAAACAGCTTCTCGTTGAAACGCGAGATCCGTTAATAAGGATTTGAGATGATCTTCATGGGGAAGTAGATAGCTATAAATTTTTAGGGCCGGCAGTTCTTGGCGTAACTGGCTTATTTTTTGTGTGAGTAGGGTATGGATCTGTTTATGATGCTGGGTCTCTGTTGTCATGACAATCATGAGCCTGAGGCTGTTGGTTTTTGTGTCTCGTTGATCTAGTTGTATGGCCCCAATGGGGAGATCTGTTTGATTGATTAGTGCATAGTCTTCTTTGTGGGGGCTGTGTTTTTGATTTCTGTTTTTAGTTCGGAGAGTGAGTAGCCGTGGGTGGAGCCTAAAATGGCGTAGGCTGTTGTGCTACAAAAATAGTCTTGGAATATCGTATGAATAGCGGCATCTTGCAGTTTGGAGAAGGGGCGTATTGTCATGGGGTTTCGATGACCGTTTCTTCTGCAGTTTGTGCAGAGATGGCGTCGATGAGGGTTCTGAGTGTGTGTGCTTTTTCCAGGTCCTCAATGGGGAGTTCAATTCCGAAATGATTTTCAATCTGATAAACCATTTCTAGGAAATCCAAAGAATCAATTCCCAAGGCTTGGATTTCTTCGTCCAGTGTTAATTCAGAAAAGTCTAGCGCGGGGCATTTTGATTGGATGATGGGTATGAGCTGTGCGATAACGGTTTCGGACATGAAGACCTCTCTTTGTGTTGAATTGGGGGCCGCTAAGCCCCCAATTCGTGGGTATATAGAACGCATGCTTGAAAACCTAAGGGCCTTAGTTTAATAGGCAAATGATAGTGTGGTTTTTGTTTTATTCAGAGATGGGAAGTTTTAGGGGCTCTTTATCCAAAGAGGGACCTGAAACTACTTTTTCT
>JAGYJO010000305.1 GCA_018402095.1 bacterium | reverse complement strand
ACGGGACGCCATGATCATTTCAGGCGGGGAAAATATACAGCCCGAAGAAGTGGAATCTGTGTTGCTCGGAATCCCAGAAATCGAACAGGTCTGCGTGGTCGGTATTTCAGACCCTGAGTTCGGCCAACGCCCCGTGGCGTTCATCGCGCCCATGCTACCGCAAGCCGATCTGATCAAGGTTTTGGAAAAGAAGCTTCCCAAATACAAATGGCCTATTCGGTTTTTCGGATTTCCGGATCAGGTGGCGGGAAAGCCATCGCGGTATCGGCTTCGGAAGTGGGTAGAGAATGGGATGGGCCGATAAATCGGGAGTTAGTTCCCGATTTATCGGATATATATGGACTTAACTCCCGATTTATCGGACAATAGGCCACTATGACAAACACAAATGTATTTAAACGATTGCTCACTCCCCACCTATCTCGAAGCTTTTTTATATTTGGACCACGTGGTGCAGGAAAATCCACGTTTTTAAAAAAGCTATTAAAAGACAAAAACACCCTATGGTTTGACCTTCTCAATCCAAATTTAGAAGACGAGTTCCAGAGAAACCCAAACGCCCTTAAAGAACGTATTCTCGCCACTACTCACGACAATATTGAATGGGTGGTCATTGACGAGATTCAAAAAAACCCAAGACTCTTGGACATTGTGCATCAACTCATCGAAGACACCGACTTGAAATTTGCACTCACGGGCTCCAGTGCACGCAAACTAAAGCATGGCAGTGCCAATCTATTGGCAGGCCGCGCCTTTAGCTACGCATTGTTTCCTTTAACCTCTATTGAATACGGAGAAAAATTCGACCTAGACAGTGCATTACGCTGGGGCACACTGCCCGAAATATCGCATCTGGAAGATGACGAATTAAAAGCCGATTATTTGCGCAGCTACGCACTCACGTATCTCAAAGAAGAAATCTGGGCAGAACATATTGTCCGCAACCTCGATCCTTTCCGAAAATTTCTTGAAATTGCAGCACAAAGCAATGGTGACATCGTCAACTACGCCAATATCGCCAGAGACATTCACGCCGACCCCAAAACAATTCAAGCTTACTTCGATATTTTAGACGACACCCTTCTGGGGTTTTATTTGGAAGCTTATGGCCAATCGGTCAGAAAGCAGCAACGTCAAAGTCCAAAGTTCTACTTTTTTGATATGGGCGTAAAGCGTGCGCTAGAAAGACAGCTCACACAACCACTATCTCCGGGATATGGCTACGGCAAAGCCTTTGAGCATTTTATTATCGCGGAAATCTATCGCCTAAATCATTATTTCAAAATGGACTTCAAACTGTCTTATTTACGAACAAAAGACCAGTCCGAAATTGATCTCATCATCGAACATCCCAACAAAACGGTTTACCTCATAGAGATCAAATCGAAAACAGACGTAGATGACCGAGATGCCAAAACGTTGACCAAGTTTTTGCCAGACTTCCCTACCGGTCAAGGGATCTTGATTTCCCGTGATCCGGTGGCAAGAAAGCTTGGGGAGGTGTTGGCGTTGCCATGGGCGGAAGCGTTGGGG
>JAGYJO010000304.1 GCA_018402095.1 bacterium | reverse complement strand
TTTGAAGGTTTGTTTTTTTGCGCTATGGGTGTTTGTTTTTGTGGGGATTCCGACCATGGCTGTTGAGGCAGCGGGACAGGCTGGCCGCGATTTGGCCTTTCTTAACGTGGGCTTGGGTGCCCGTGCAGTGGGAATGGGTACGGCCTATACCGCCTTGGCGACAGACAGTCACGCTGCTTATTGGAATCCCGCAGGGATGATGTTCGCCAAATCTTTTCAGGTATCTACGATGCAGGCCAAACTGGCCTCGGATTTGGATATTTATTATTTGTCCGGTGTCTTTCATGACCCGACGCCTACAGGGAATAGCCAGGCACAAAACGCTTTGCCGCATGAGGTGGCTCAGGCTTGGGGGGTCTATTGGGTGAATGGGTCTCTCGGCGATATTCCTTTGGTGACCGCCAATGCCGAAGGCGTTACCAGTAACACAGACGTCAAGCCCAGTGATTACTTTAGCTATCAATCGCATGCTTTGGGGCTGTCCTATGCTGGTTGGGCTATGTCAAATTTGGCCTATGGGCTCAATGTCACGGGGATTTATCAGGCTTTTGACAAAGTTGCGGATGGCAAAGGGTTTGGGGTCTCTGTGACGCCAGGACTCTTGTGGATGCCCGGGCCAGGCGTGCGTGTGGGTGCGGTGATTCGGGATCTTTGGTCCTATCAAAAATGGGAAACGGGGACCCTGGAATCGATGTTGCCAGAGCTCCGGCTTGGCGTGGGGTGGGTACTGGCGACGTCTTGGATTGTCGCTGTGGAAGGACGCCAAAAAGCAGATTCCCGTTATAGCCCCACGCTGCATGCTGGTTTGGAATATATGGGCTTTGATTTTTTACGCCTGCGTGTGGGTTTCGATGAAGACCGCATTGCGGCGGGTTGCGGGGTCTATGCTGGGCCGGTTGAGGTCCAGTACGCCTATATGGGGGATATGTCGGATGGGATAGGGGATTCTCATCGAATTGGGTTTGGAGTCTCATTTTGAGTTTTTTTAAAGGGCGTCGCCCTTTGTATCCCGTTTTCTTTGCGATGCTTTTTCTGGTCTCTACGTGGATATCTGCTGTCTCGGCAGCAGATACCACCGCCATCCGTGCCGTATCCAAAATGCTGGGCAGTCTGTCCCATGTCAAAACGCTGGATCTCGAAGGAGAACTGGTCAAGCGTGGCAGTTCTGGGACCACGACGATGAATTATCATCTCTATGCCGAGGGCGATACGAAGACCACGGTGGCCGTGACCCGTCCGGCCAAAGTGACCTATGTGAAAAACAAAAAAGGATTTTTCGTGGTGTCTCGTGGGGATATTTCGCCATCGCCGGAGGGTGTTTTTCCTGTGGAGGTGCCGACGGCCATGTTTCGCGGGATGACGGTGGGGGATGTGACAGACAATTACAAGTTTATGGTGAACCGTCAGAGTAGCGCGGATATCGTCGTGGATATGATCCCTGTGGGTACGGGTGGGCGCAGTATCAAAGAGACCTATGACCGAGATGCCGTGACCATGTTGCGATTCACGATAGGGTATCCGTATTACACCCTGAACC
>JAGYJO010000303.1 GCA_018402095.1 bacterium | reverse complement strand
TGGAGAGGGTTCTGCTTTCGGGATTCAAAGGGTATAGCCCTTTGAAAACGCTTTTAATTTCCTCCCTGGAGAGGGTTCTTCTTTCGGGATCCAAAGGGTATAGCCCTTTGAAAATGCTTTTAATTTCCTCCCTGGGGAGGGTGCTACCATTTCCGGGATCCAAAGGGCGAAGCCCTTTGAAAAAAAAATCTTATTCCCTCCCTGGGGAGGGGCAGGGGTGGGGAACTTCAACATGCGTGACACCTTCCTAGCCTGGTACACCGCCATGCTGGCGCAATTGCCCCAAAAAAATAGCAATATCGCTATGCTCCAAGCTGCCGGAAATCTCCGGGCCGAAACAATCGAAAACCCCAATACCAGACGTTTTTGGGGTGTGTTGGAAATGATGCCGAATGTGTTGCCGTCAGTCCGGTTGCTAGACCAAGACATTGTCACTATTGGCTCGGTGACAGATATCTCGCCAGACTTGGATATGACGCTGCTATTGAAAGGTCTAATGCCATGGCGAAAAGGCCCTTTTTCTATTTTCGGGACAGAAATCGATACCGAATGGCGATCACAGATCAAGTGGAACCGTTTGGCGCCGGCATTGCCTGACTTGCGTTTCAAAAAAGTTTTGGATATTGGCTGTGGATCTGGTTACTACATGTGTCGTTTGGCAGCGCATAGACCTTCAATGGTTTTGGGTGCAGATCCGTCAGACTTGTTTTTGGCCCAATGGACTATGTTGAGTCGGTATCTGTTTCCTTTTGGTGAAAAAGAACAGCCTGCGATGGGTTTTTTACCTTTTGGCTATGAAAAAATAGTGGGCGCTGTTCATGATATGGACATGGTGTTGGCGATGGGGGTTTTGTATCATCAGCGTTCACCGTTACACTTTTTGACTGATTTGAAGTCTTTTCTCAAGAAGGACGGTACACTCTTTTTGGAAACCTTGATTATTGACTCACCGGATGATGTGGCCCTGTTTCCTGTGGATCGCTATGCCAAGATGCGCAATGTTTATTTTTTGCCGTCGTTGTCTTGTCTCAAAAATCTCTGTGTACGGGCTGGGTGGTCTTGGGATGCCGTTATCGATGTGAGTCTTACGATACCCGATGAGCAGCGACGTACCGAATGGATCAAAACGGAATCTTTGGCTGATTTTTTGGACCCAAGGGATGCAACCAAAACAATCGAAGGTTATCCGGCTCCTTTACGTGCATTGGTCAAACTCTCTCTTAAATGATTTTTGTTTGGCGCTGCTGGTCTCCAAACAAAAAAGGATGAGCTGAAACGTCGCTCATCCTAGCCAAAAACAAAGGAAGGTGGTTCCGCATAGGCGGAACCACCTTCCTTTTACACCAATTTTCTTAGAGAGAGAATTTTAGGCGTGACCTTCTGAGGCATTTCCTCACGACTATCGGAGGATGTTAGGACTATTTCTTTTTCGAGAACTGCTTCTTTTGCCTCTTTTTTCTTCTGGATTTTTTTTGCCTTGATGGGTTGTGCTTCTTTTTCGGCTTGGGCTTCTGTTTTGAAATTCACGTGGTGAGGTTCGCTGATTAGTGTTTGTGTT
>JAGYJO010000302.1 GCA_018402095.1 bacterium | reverse complement strand
GCCATGTCTGATTTGGCGAGACTTAAGCCCATGATACACCGAATGTGATTGGGTCTATGGCGTGAATAGGGTGCGTTTTCACCTCTGTTGCAGATATAAATCGTATTTTTGTGCAACACGTAAAAAACAGAATGCATGTACCAACCGCCTGAAAATACCAAGGGTGTGTTTGAACGGGTGTGTAGATGTTGTAAGAGCTCCCTTTGTGTGACCGATTCCATCATGATGGTAGCGTTCATGATACTGAGGGTCTGTTGAATTATTTTTTTTCCGAGGGGTTACGGGCCTTCGTAGGATTCAATGTTTCTAAAACTGCGATGAGACCACAGCTGGGATGTGTGCCCCCACAGTCATGCGCGGGGTGATTGCAGAGTGCCTTGATTATTTTGTCACGTGACCCATCAATGGTGCGTGTGTCTTGATTAAAAAACGTATTATCTTCGAGTAATGTTGTCATGAGTTGTGGGCGTCCCTGTGTCGTGTAGCGATAGCTAAACGTGGCATCATAGAAAGCGATTTCAATGCTCTCTATGATGCCCATTCTATAATGGATGATCGTGGGCGCTGATTCTGGGAAATATCTAAAAGGACCATCTTTCAGACCTTTTTTGAAGGAGCCGGTTTCGACGGTCGCATTGTGTTTGGTGATGTTGCCTTGCCCCTCAAAATAGCTGAGTCCTTTTGAATTGGTGTAAACGTGTCCTGAATAAATGCCCTCTGGAAATAGGATGTTCGCAAATTGTATGGTGAGGATGGGGAAGTGGGCGACAAATCGGTACGCCTTTCCGACGAGAGAGGCCTTCGGTCGGATGAGTTCTGCTGTCGCCGCTGTTGGGGGAGAGAGTAGCGCTTCTCTGTAGGTAGGCGTTGCAATTTGTTTGTGCTGTTGTCTGTGCTGCATTAGGGGCGTTCCGTTGGATTGGATAACAGCGCTTTGAGCAGGCGTGATGCGGTGGCGATGTCGAAAAGTCGGGGGAGTGCTGTCTCCAAGGTGTTTTGGAATAGAGAATTCTCGCGTAGGGACGGGTATTCGTTGATCCATCGCATTATCAGCGATACATCATTCTCTGCCGACTGGTTGTGGAGATAGCGAATGATACAGGCAAAAAAAAGCCGGCTAGTGTTTTGATGGGTGCTGCTCGTGGGTTGTTCGAGAATTAACCGCGTCAGTCCAGATATCATATTTTGTGACATATCGTAGGGACATGGGGGGGCGCTGTTGCTTTCTATCAATAATGCGTTGAAAGCGATGGAACAGGTTAATGCGAGTAGATGTTCTTTTTGAAGAGGGGTGGGTGTCGCTTGCGTGATTTTGAGGGTCAGCGATTCGGCCATGTCGTGGTTGATTCGTCGCCAATCTGACTCAGAAATCAATCCTGGTCTCGTTATTTTCTGTAGTGTGGCAGCGACATCTACGGATAACAATCTGCGATGACCCCTACTGTCAGTATAGATGTACACCCCTTTATCGAATTGATCATCGATACACAGTTGGTAGAGAAAGGGAACGACGCAGGTCACCCATGTGATTTGAAACATCATTGTGACGTGTTGTAATGCCCCCAGTTAAATCAAGC
>JAGYJO010000301.1 GCA_018402095.1 bacterium | reverse complement strand
GATGGCCGCGTCCCCCACATTGCGAATCGCCGAAAAGGTAGATGTGTTGGCACCAAATTGAGAAATAACAGGCTTTGTATTGTCCACCACGCCCAAGTTCAGCGTCTGGTCTGTGGCCAAATTTGATTTCTTATCCATCATCGTGGTCACACGAAGCTTGAGTATTTCGTCCACAGCACGAATAGCAAACATCGCCGTAAACGACTTACCATCCGCGCCATAGCTCACCGTATTTGGCGAGAGAAAGCTCAAGTCTGCATATTGCAATTGCAAACCCAAAGCCCCCGTTTGCACGGCCTCAGAAAACACCCCTGTGACTTTCAAATTGGACAACACACCTTGGTTGGTACTCGCGACAAACTGAACGCCAGACAGATCCGGCGCCACTGCATCCAGTGCCGTTGTGAAACTACTGTGTTCGGCAGTTGTATTCCCCACCGCATCAGTGAGGTTTTGGATTTTGAGCGTTGCCTGACCCAGTATGTTTTTGGGTACCGTAAAGGTCACCGTCCCACTGGTCGTATTGGCCGTTGTCCATGTACCCGAAATCAAAGTCCCAGTGGGGAGTAATAATTTATACAAAGCAGTGACTGGTTCGGAGTACCCCACTTGAATCGCCAAGAGCCGTGTCCCATTCAGCTGTACCAGATCTGAAGATTGCGTCACCGTCGTCACTGTCGCAGATACCGTATCCAGCGTATACACAGAGACCGTCTGGGACAGCGTATTGCCAGCCTCATCTGTCCCTACAATAGCCAGTACACTTTGCCCATCATCGCCTGATTGATACAAAACCGTGCCCGTATAGGTGATGTTATCTACGCTGGTTAGAGAGAGTACAACCGAACGACCCGACCCCGTCTTTACCGTTGCAGAAAGGCTTCCCATTTTTTCAGAAAACCGCAAGGTCACGGGATAGCTCCCCGCTTTGACAATCGTTTGAGAAGCCAGTGTCATCTGCGCCAATGTCGGCGGCGTCAGATCCACAACAACCGTCTGCGTTAGCTGCGAAGAAATATTTCCGGCGACATCTTTCCCCATCGCCGAAATGCTATGACTGCCTTCTGACAAGGTATAGGCCAAGTCCAACGGCGCAGAGACAGTTGAAAAGGTGTACGGCGTGCTATTCACCGTCACCGTCACATCCAAATTGGTCTCTGAAAAAGAGAGTGTATTGGTATATGCGGTTGTCGTTTGTTGCAGGAGCGACCCATTTTTAGAAAAAGACAATACGGGGGAAATCGTATCAATCTGGTAGAGAGATGTCCCATTCAGCGCCACGATATTTTGTGCCAAATCCGAAAGATTCTGGATAGCCAAACGATAGGTTTTATTCGCGGCATTAGAGGGCACGATGACGCGACCTGTGTAGAGATCCCCTGACAAAGACAACTGAGACACTGTCAAAAACGCTGATCCTGAGGTCGCTTTAAGCTGAACCACCGGAACCGTTTGTGTCCGAATGGCTTCTGAAAAACGAAGTAAAATATCATAGCTTCCTGATTTCAAATACAAACCAGAAGCGCTGCTTTCTGACACAAGACTCGGGCCTGTCATGTCCACCGTCACGGTATGCA
>JAGYJO010000300.1 GCA_018402095.1 bacterium | reverse complement strand
AAGAATCTTCATAGCATGAGATCCTTTACGACTTGCAATCCCGCCATGAGCCGGGATACATCCTCTGGGGTGTTGTAAAACGAAAAGGTCGCCCGAATCGTTGCTGGGACATTGTAACGTTTCATGACCGGCTGTGCGCAGTGATGCCCCACACGTACGGCAATCCCTTCGCTGTCCAGAATAGACCCTGCGTCATGCGGGTGAATGTCAGGGAATACAAAAGACAATACTGCGGCTTTGTTCGGTGATTCACCAATAATACGTGCTTCAGGGAATTTTTCTTTGAGTTCTTTGGTAGCTAGGATCAAGAGCTCATTCTCGTAGTTGCTAATGAAATCAAACCCAACCTTTTGGATATAGCTAATAGCAGCACCTAGGCCCAACGTTTCGACGATAGGGGGGGTTCCTGCTTCAAACTTAGCGGGTGCTTTGGCAAAGGTTGTTTTTTCAAAAGAGACACTTTCGATCATGTCGCCACCAAACTGGTAGGGCGGCATAAAGGTGAGCAGTTCACGTTTGCCATAGAGGACCCCGATACCGGTGGGCCCGTAGAGCTTGTGTCCTGAAAAACAATAAAAATCGCAATCCAAGTCCTGAACATTGACCGCTGTATGTGCCACAGCTTGTGCCCCATCGAGGAGGACTTTTGCACCTTGGGCATGCGCCAGTTTGACGATGTCTTTGACGGGGTTGACCGTGCCCAATGCATTGGAAACATGTCCTACGGCAACGAATCCGATCTCGGATGTCATGAGAGCTGAGAACGCAGTCATGTCGAGGGTGCCGTTGTCATCAATAGGACAGACCCGAAAAGGGATTCCCTGTTGGGCACAGAGCATTTGCCATGGCACGAGATTGGCGTGATGTTCCATCGCTGTGATGAGAATCCCTTTGCCTTCAGGCAGGAGATTGCGGCCATAGCAGGAAGCCACCAAATTGATGGCTTCCGTCGTTCCTTTTGTGAAAATAATTTCGTCGCTATGGGCAGCCCCAATAAATTGGGCGACCTGTTTGCGTACAGCATCGCAGCGATCTGTGGCCTCAGCACTGTGATGATACACACCTCTGTGAACAGTGGCGTAGGTATTTGTATAAAAATCGGTCATGGTATCAATGACAGAGTGTGGTTTTTGGGTGGTGGCACCGTTGTCGATATAGACGTAGTCTTTGCCATGCACGGTGGCAGACAATACGGGGAAGTCTGAACGGTAAGCTTTTGCCTGTTGAACCTGTGTTTCTGAAATCATGCGCGGAGAAACCCAATAGCATCTGCCAATAAACTTTTTTGTTCTTTGGGATCTGACATCTGATCGAGCACTTCCTCTGCGAAGCCAGCGAGTACCATCGAAATGGCTGCTTGATGGGAAAACCCACGACTGGCCAAGTAGAAAAGAGGTTCAGGATCGAGTTGTCCCATCGTTGCGCCGTGTGCACATTTCACATCATCGGCATAAATGCGTAACTGCGGACGGGATAATGCTCTGGCGGTGTCTGAGAGCACCAGATTTGGATTGGATTGTACCGAATCTGTTTTTTGAGCATCCGGCGCCACATAGACGGCGCCGTTGTATTCGGTTGTCGCTGTGTC
>JAGYJO010000030.1 GCA_018402095.1 bacterium | reverse complement strand
CCGTTATAACCCAAAAAGTCACCCAGCTGCGTACTAAGGTCAACCAGATACTGAATAGAGCCAGCTTGAGGCGTTGTCTCCGTCGAAGCAGCAAGACGAATAGCACCACGCACATCCAGTTTTTCAAGAGGTGCCGTCGTACCAATACCCACATAGCCACCATTTGGCAGAACCCCATCATCAAAATAGATATCGTTATCAGGGCCAGCCTGCCACGCCAATTCAGCCTTTAACCTCTGCGACAACTCCACACCATCCAACATAAAAGCTGTGGCGTTAATTGTACCCACAACGTCCAAGGCATAAGAGGGATTTTCTGTACCGACACCCACGTTACCATCCATGTAATAGAGGGCAGTCCCTTGCTTTTGCCAAGAAAAGGAAGACTCCAAATCCACCCCATTCACACGATACTCAGACGCATTCACAATGCCTTGAACATGCAAAGGATACAAAGGAGATGTCGTACCAATACCGACATTAAAAGAAGTAGGACTCACAAACAACGTCCCATTACGAACATTCATGGCTGCATTCACGTTAACCGTCGAGGTAAATGCCCCGGTAATCACGGACGCGTCAATCGCCTCAACAGACTCAGCAGAGCTAGCCTGAATCGCATAAGGGGCTGCCGAAATAGGAATAAATGCAGTTGCGCCATCCACAACGATAGCAAATCTAGGATCTGCAATTCGAAGATCCGCTGCCGTCAACAACCGCCCACTACTCCCCAACACCAAACTAAATGTTCCATTCACAAACAAAACACCCGTATAGGTATTTTGCCAAGTCGTTTGGGTCGCGCCACTATATATTCTGACCTGTATCGTTTTATAAACACTTTTACCAGGATAACGACTACCAATAAGACCTTCTTCTGGCGTTGAAAGGGTCCCTTGCAAAGCAATTTTCAGCGGCGTAGTCTGCGCAAAAATAGGCATAGAAAACAGCAGGAGAATAACCCCAACAAGAAAACGATACATTGCCTTACGTATTATTATGTCAAACATAGTAATCCTAATCGTGATAATCAAAAAACAAAGATGCATCGAAAAGATTCAATGCGTTCAGCACAAGTAGCCATCATCCTAATCTGGAACCCCCTTGAGAGGAAAGCCTTTTCTCGATTTGTCACTCACCGAAAACAAGACTCCCAATAGCCAAACTCCAACGAGCTCATCTCCTCCGGCTTCACATCTCCCTCACCGGCATGAAAGCTCGCATACAACATCTTCATAAAGATATCGCTCCCCACACACACCAACCGCAACGACTTAGCCGTTTTTTGTATCTCCCTATCCGAGCTCACTATCTGGACCGATTTTTTTTGTTGATACGACGTCATCGCACGTTGAATAGCCTCATCGGCAGATATGCCCGCCGGCGTATACACAATGGAAATAGCACCACAAGACTCCCGCTCACCCAAGGTATCCAAGAGACGTCGACCATCGAAATACAAAACAGCACTGTCTCTGGAGCGTAGCGATTGCCTCAAAAAAGAAGCGAGCTTCCGCTCCTTCTCTGAATCACGAAGCTGCACATGATGCCAAGCGCCTATCAGATTATAGCCATCGATCAGGTAAATCATGCAGTCACCCCCATTACAACAATACCCTATACCCCAAATGCAACAACGGCCTCAGAACAACATCCAAAATGCCAAAATACAAAAATCCAATAACAATCAAAAAGCCATAAGGCTCTATTTTGGTCAAAAAGAGTTGCCCCTTAAGTGGCAAAAACGGCATCACAATACGCGACCCATCCAAAGGCGGAATCGGAATCAGATTAAAGAAAGCCAAAACAAGATTAATGGTAATGCCATAACCAAAAACAAACTGCGTCAAAGCAGACCCAATCACCCACTGTGGCATGAACGCAAACAACACTTTATATAAAAAGCTCAACAAAGCCGCCACCGTCAAATTGGACAAAGGCCCGGCCAAAGCCACCCACATCATATCCCGCAATGGGCGTGCAAAATACTCAGAACGCACAGGGACAGGCTTCGCATACCCCAACAATACGGGACTACCCGTCAAAACCAACAACAACGGCAACAAAACGCTCCCGAAAGGATCCAAATGCACCCGAGGATTAAAACTCAAACGCCCCTGCATTTTTGCCGTAGGGTCCCCAAACCAATACGCCGTCCAAGCATGCGCCACTTCATGAATCACAACTGACACAATCAAAACAAAAACACCGACGATAATCTCCGTCATCTCAAAATCCTCCCAGGTTTAGCCAACACCCGACAATGGATGCGCCTTATCATACATCCGATGAATATGGGCCGTACTAACCGATAAATATTTTTGCGTCGTAGACAATTTCGCATGACCCAAACACGACTGAACATCCCGAACGCTGACATCCCGATTCAACAAATGCGTTGCAAATGCATGCCGAAATTGATGCGGATGTATCTCCGGTGCACCCATACGGGCGGCGTATTTCCGAACAATCTGAAACACAGCTTGACGCGACAAAGCACGCCCACCACGGGACAAAAAAACAAAGTCAACACGGTCCGACAAGCGTATCTCAGCACGTGAGTCTTGTATATAATCTTGAATCAATCGTCCCACAGCATTCGGAACAGGCACAAAGCGATCCTTACCACCTTTTCCAATAACGCGAACCCAAGACTCCCCCAGCCCCAGCTGAGACAACCGCAACGAGCAGACCTCAGAAACACGCAAACCAGCACCATACATCAACGACAAGAGAGCACGGTCTCGCTGCGGATACCGATCTTCCCCTGAAGGCTGTAGCAACAGCTCTTTCATCACCGATTCAAAAACACCCACAGGCAAAGGCCTAGGAACAGAACGGACCATCACTTCCGATGCAATATCAGAAGACAACACACCCTGCATATAAAGGTAGCGACAAAAGCGTTTTGTCGCTGCTATTTTTCGCTGGATAGATGCAGGTGAATACCCGTGATTCCCCAAATAACGAACATAGGCACGAATATCATCAGCCGCAAGGGATTCCATCACGCCCAACACGTTCAAAAAAGACTGAATATCTCTGCGATATGCCAAACGTGTATTTTCAGACAAACCATCTTCCACCAGCAAAACCTGTAAAAATCCAGGCAAATACCGAGAAAGCCCCATCAAACAAGCCCGCGATACCAGCTCACAGCCGCAATGGTTTTGAGATCCACAATATCGCCAGACTGAATAGCCGCAACCACAGCCGTCATAGACATCGTCACGGTCTCCACGATTTCATCAGGATCGGGATGTGGCGCACCAGGCTTCAATTCTCTGGCAAGAAAAAAATACATATATTCCGTACAAAAACCGGGTGTTGGAAACCCTTCGAATAAGGGCGTCATATCAGAACTGACAAACCCAGTCTCTTCGCCCAGCTCTCGATGTGCTGCGACCACAGCAGACTCATTCAACTCCATGAGACCAGCAGGGACTTCTAGTAATACACGGTTAGCGGCGGTACGAAATTGGCGCACCAAAACGACATCCCCATTGTCCAACACAGGCAAAACCACCACAGCGCGGTGGTGCTCAATAATCTCACGTTTGGCTTCCATCCCCGAAGACAAAAGCACGGTGTCTTCACGAAGGGTGACAATACGGCCACGATGGATATAGTGAGACGATAAGGTTGTTTCGCGCATAAAAAAAATAGTGGTGGAGGGAGCTGGATTTGAACCAACGTAGAGCTAAGCTCGGCAGATTTACAGTCTGCTGCGATTGACCACTCCGCCATCCCTCCATAAGAGTCGCCAGGAAGAATACCCAATGGATAGACCCCATGTCAACGATCTAGGTCAGATATGAAACATCAAAGCCTGTTTTTTTTCACGCAATAAGACTGTCTGCCTAGCCATATCCGCCAAACTACAGTCATCCAAGATAGCCGCTGTCGATTCTTGGAGCCGCTGCATAACCCCCTTAAGGCCACATGTCATTTCATCCACACACTCTGCACAAGGAGAATAAGCCGATTTACTCACACAGGAAACCAACGCCAGAGGACCTGACATCAAACGAATAACCTGCCCCAAAGAAATATCACTGGCATCTTTGCGCAGAAAATAGCCGCCACCTTGGCCCTTTTTGCTATCCAAGACACCCCCGTTTTTCAATTCCAGCAAAATCAATTCAAGAAATTTCTTGGGCACGCCCGCTTGGTAGGCAATATCAGAAATCAAGACAGGCTCACGGCTAGCTTGCAACGACAAAACAGTGAGGGCATTGATGGCATATTTGGTTTTTTTAGACAGCATAATAGATTAAAACGAGTCTAACATGATCCAAAGAACAGGGACCAGTCATCCCCAATAACAAAATATAAATTGACCTAAGAAAAAAAACATCTCTATAATGGGGTTCCTTTTTGCTGTAAAGCTTTAAATTTAGCAGTGTGAAAGTGCATCCCAGTTGTGAAGGATCCTCAACATGAAAAGAACATTTCAACCGAATCAGAGAAAACGGAAAAAGACCCACGGATTTCTTGTACGCATGAGAACCGTCGGTGGCCGTCGGGTCATCAAGGCCAGACGTGCAAAGGGTCGGCTACGGGTTTCAGCATAAAACCAGCCTTCGCCCTCTCCGATCATGTCCGCATTAAAAAGAGCGAGACCATTGACACCTTATTTAACCAGGGTGAAAAGTATGGATCTCGCTCTTTTCATATCTCTTTTATCCGTAATATGCCCTCCGGCGTTGCCTTTATCGCCGGAAAAAAGCTGGGTATCGCCGTCAAGCGCATGCGGTGTAAACGTCTATTGCGAGAAGCTTACCGCCTAAGCATGCCAAACAATTTAGGCATTCAGTTTATCTTGGTGGCAAAAGCACAAATCCTCAAAACATCCCTCCCAGATCTCTGCAGCGAGATGGAGCGGTTTCGTCGTTACATCCAGAGGCACTAAGATGATACAGCATTTTTTTGTATTTTTGGTACGTTTATACCAAGTCATGCTATCGCCTTTTTTGCCGCCAGCATGTCGGTTCTATCCCTCTTGTTCACAATACTGTATCCTGTCCATCCAGCAATATGGTACCCTCAAGGGTCTATACAAATGCATGCGCCGCGTAAGCCGCTGCCACCCCTACCATCCCGGTGGCGTTGATTTTCCATAAAACCAAGGAGTTCTCTATGTTTATTTTTCATTATTTAACGGACGGAATCATGCTTCCTTTTCTGAATTTCAGCTATAGCATCATTCCAAACTACGGATTTGCAATCATATTGCTGACTTTGGTGATTAAAATTGCGTTCTATCCACTAAGCAAAAAACAGTTTGAAGCCATGAAAATGTCGCAACAAATACAACCTCTCATCAAGGAATTACAGGCAAAACACAAAAAAGACCCTCAAAAACTCCAACAAGAAATGATGAAAGTTTGGAAAGAAAACAAGGTCAACCCACTGGGAGGTTGTCTTCCCATGCTTGTTCAAATCCCTTTCTTTTTTGCAATTTTTTATACCGTCACAGGCGACGCATTTAAAGCGATTCTAGAGCAGCCGGGCATCAACACCGGCCTCTTTTCCTTTTGGTTATCCAACTTGACCATGCCTGACCAAACGTTCATTTTGCCCATCGTCATCGGCATTGCCACCTATCTATCACAAAAAATGATGACCATTGATCCCAAACAAGCCGCAATATTCATATTCATGCCCTTTCTCATGGCCTTCATTTCACTGAAAATGCCGGCTGGGGCGCTACTTTACTGGGCCGTCTCCACCATTGCATCCGTTGTTCAACAATATCTTTTATTATCACGCAGCAAAGCCAACGAAAACACAACTATCGATGTTACCGTTCGGACAAAATCCTAAGGAGTGACAGGTGAGCACACTAACACAAAAATTACTGGGTCTCTTTGGTCGTGGCAACAAAACAGCCACACACCAGAGTAGCCCCGCTCATCATATTGCAAACAGCGACTACTCCGAAGTGGCCGCTTTTGCGCAAAGCATGATGGAGCAACTCCTCACGATGGCTCAAATGCCATGCAAAGTCAGCGTGTACGAAGACACTGACGACATGCTCTCTCTGGAGATAGAAAACACAGAAGATACAGGCCGCATCATTGGCAAAAACGGCAATACGCTAGAAGCCTTCCAGATACTCCTCAAAGCCTTTATTCAGCGTAAATTCAGCAAACGCATCAGTTTAATCATTGATACCAATCAATACCGAAAAAGATATGAAGAAAAGCTAGAACAAAACGCAAGAAAACTAGCCCAAAGAGTTTTAACGGATCAAAAGACCTACAGAATGCGCCCGATGCCAGCACAAGACCGTCGTGCCGTTCACCGCTTATTTGAAAATGATCCCCTAATCGTCAGCCACAGCACAGGACAAGGGGATTACAGATACGTGTCCCTCTCACTAAAAAACAGCTAGTTAGCCGAATGAGCGTCGCGAAAACCACCATCGTCGCCATTTCCACACCTCCGGGAATTGGCGGCATTGGCATCATCAGATTATCAGGCCCAGCAGCCAAAACTATTGTCGAAACATTGGCAAAAAAAAAGCTCCGAAAGGCACGATTTGCCTATAGAGTCACGCTCACAAACCCAGATAATGGACAGCCTCTCGATGATGCATTACTTCTCTATTTCCCAGGACCAAACTCATATACCGGCGAAGATATCGTCGAGTGCCATGTCCACGGAAACCCGGTCATACTCACATCAATCATAACCGCATGTCTACAACTCGGCGCCAGTCATGCAAAAGCTGGTGAATTCACGTCGAGAGCCTTTCTCAACGGAAAACTTGATCTCACACAAGCAGAAGCCGTAGCCGATCTCATACACGCCCAATCGGAACAAGGACAACGGGTCGCACTCTCACACCTCAAAGGATACCTCTTCCAGCAACTCAGCAAGCACCGCCGCCAACTCAGAGAATTGCTCGAGCACATAGAAGGCGCACTGGATTTTCCAGACGAAATCCCAGCCCCCGATAAAAAAACGGTACTCAGCGACTTAACACACCTAACAGCAACACTCGAAAAACTCATCAACACCCAAGATTATGGACAAATCATCCGAGACGGGGTCACCTGCGCTATTATTGGCAAACCCAACGCAGGCAAGTCATCGCTTCTCAACCAGCTTTTGGGTGAAAAAAGAGCCATCGTCTCCCCGATCCCTGGCACCACCAGAGATTTTATAGAAGCCAAAATCCAACTAGGCGGCATCGTCTTTCATCTCATCGACACCGCTGGTGTACGAGACAAAGCCATAGACCCTATCGAACTGCTTGGCATCAAAAAAGTCCGCCAAGTCATCCGTAGTGCCCAAGCCCTCATCTGGGTCGTCGATGGCAGCCAAAAACACCACCAGGACGACGAAAAGCTCCTCTCATCGCTCCCCAAAAAGACACCTGTCTATCTCGTTCTGAATAAATCAGACAAAAAGAGACGGTTCACCCTAGAAAACACAAAACGCATACATGCAACCATCGCCCTTTCAGCCAAATCAGGACAAGGGCTGGCGCAACTACGTGAAAAATTATCCGAAGATTTTTCGCAAACGCTCACAAGAGATCATGACAATTTACTCTGCAACAGCCGCCAAATTGCTTGCCTCAAAGAAAGTCACAGCGCCCTCAAAACCATCATCAAAACCATTAAAAATGGCTTTGAATTCGATGCCATTTCATATGATATGAAGACGGCTATCTTACATTTGGGAGAAGCCTCTGGAGAAGACGTCACAGAGGAAATACTCGATGGTATTTTTGATCGGTTTTGCGTCGGGAAATAGACCTGAATCTTACAGCATAATCCCGCGACGTCGATTTTTGAGGTCTTCTTCCCAGTTCATCGGCTTGTTGTACGAATAACCACCTTTGTTTTTGACCATAGTCCTATTGATATCCACGGTCATAACACTGATATTACTAGATCGATCTTTCTGAATTTTTTTGCTCAGAGAAGCCCGCATCGCCGTGAGGTGTTTTTCTTTACGATCCAGATTGCCATCCAAAAGCTTCAGCAACATCTTCGCCAAAGCATTAAAGTTGGATACTTCAGGCAACAACTGCTGTGCTTGCGCACGCGATATCTTTTTTTTTCTCGCCATTGGGGGATCTCCTTTACGCCGCTGGGGCGACATCCTGACTATCTTTTCCCTGGTCGTCTTTTTCTTGTTCGTTTTTTTCTTGGTTATCTTTTTCTTGGTCATCCACCTGTTTTTGCAAGGCAACTTCCTGAGCTTCCAAATCTTTCATTTTACGCTGCCGCTTTTTGATCCGCCCCAGGTTATCAAACAATTCTTCAAATTGTGCTTTTTGATCTGGAGACAGCCCTTCTAAATCCAAAGTCCCTTCCAATAGAGACATGGCCTCCATCATCTCTTCGAACTTGCCCTTTTTTTTCTTCTTTTTGACCTCGTCTGTAGTGGCGAGTAGCTGTGAGGCCAATGACTCCGCTAACTCTGGAATATATTCCGTTTTCGCTTGCTGAACAGCCTTCGATTCTTGTCGAGATTCGGCGCCTTCCGTTTTCTTGCTCACCATATCCTTGGTCACAGCCTGAACCTCTGTATCAATGACCTTGGCACCTTCTTGAAAGGCTTCTTGAATATTTTTAAAGTCTGTTGGCCCTACAGACGGCAGTTGGTTTGGAACCTGCCCCACACCACCAATCGGCATTCCCATAAGTTATCCTTTCACAACGCCTTCACAAAGGCCGCAATACGAGACAAAGCCTCTTTCAAAAGATCAAAATCCGCAGCATAACAACAACGTATATGCCCTTCTCCGCCCAATCCAAACACGGAACCAGGCACAACAGCGACGCGCTTTTCTTCCAGAAGCCGCATTGCAAAAACCTCTGAAGACAATCCCGTTTCACGAATAGATGGAAAACAATAAAACGCACCTTCAGGCACATGAAGAGACAACCCCATTTCCTGAAAAGCCGTCACCACATAATTGCGACGATGCTCATAAGAACGCCGCATGGACTCCAATTCAGAAAGACCATTCTTCACCGCTTCTATTGCAGCATACTGCGCCATAATAGGCGCACACAAGGCACTGTACTGATGAATTTTATTGGCTTGCGCGACCACTTCTGGTGGCGCACACAGATAGCCCAAACGCCAGCCCGTCATCGCGAATGCTTTGGAAAATCCGTTGAGCAAAATGACATGGTCTTTTGCACCAGGCAAAGACGCCACAGAGGTAAAGGCCACGTCATACACCAATTCAGCATAAACCTCATCCGCAACAATCCAAAACTGATGTTTGACGGCCAAGGCAAGCAGTTCAAGCAAGGTTTCTTTGGGAATAACACGCCCAGTAGGGTTGCTAGGCGAACACAGAATTAACGCCTTGGTACGGGGAGAAACAACAGATTGAAGCATGTCTGGCGTGGGAATAAACCCCGTATCCGACGTGTCTACAGAAACAACCGTTCCACCGGCCATCTGAACCAAAGGCCCATAACAAACATAACTGGGCTCCGGTACGATGACCTCGTCTCCAGGATCCAGGAGGGTACGCAACACAATATCCACAGCCTCCGACACCCCAATAGTCAGGAGTATCTCCGTTTCAGGGTTATAAGATACTGAAAAACGGTCCTTCAAATACCCAGATATAGCCTCTCTGCAGGCCAACAAACCCAAGTTGGAGGTATACGACGTTCGCCCATGCTCAATCGCATAAACACCTTCAGAACGAACCGTCCAAGGGGTCGCAAAATCAGGCTCGCCCACACCCAAGGAAATAATATCTTTTGCGCCAACAACCAAATCAAAGAACTTCCGAATGCCAGACGGAGGGAGATCACGTACCCGACGGGACAACATCATGCTCATGGCATGATAGCAAGGCGCTCAGTAACCTCTTGCTCTCCAATTAGGATCCCTTTTTCTTTGTATTTTTTCATAATAAAATGGGTCGACGTGCTACGAACATTGTCTGTAGACGCCAATTTGTCAGATACAAAAGAGGATATTTCCTCCAACGAATCACCCTCAACAATCAAGAGAAAGTCATACGCACCAGAAATCAAATAATGCGCAACAACATTGGGGTATTGGGCAATACGGCGTGCAATATCATCAAACCCACGGTCCCGCTCTGGACGAATCCCAACCTCAATCAATGCCCGTATTTTACGTTTCATCTGTGGCATTTTCTGCTCATTCACCACCGTCGTATAGCGAACAATGACCTCGGCCTCTTCCAATGCACGCATGGTATCTTCGACCACAGTCACCGCAACACCCAACATTTTTGCCATATCCGCGGCAGGTAGCCTCGCATTTTTGGACAAAATTTTGAGAATGTCTTGGGCCACTGGGGTAGATATCATAAGAGCTCCTTAAGCGATAGAAATCGCAATGGTTTCAGGTCCAACATAAATGGACAAAAGACCGGTATCTTCCTGCAAAAAAATTGGCACATTGGGATAATCATTTTTGATCTTATTAATCGCCTCTACAGCTTCCCCATAAAGGTAGTTATACAACACCATAATACGATTAATATATCCCCCACGCCGGGAAACTTCATCATTCAGAGATTCCACCATGAGCTCAGTCGCGCGCCGTTTATCTTTGCTGCACTCGATAATATCAATAGAGCCAGTCCCGTTTTTCATTTCAAAAACAGGTTTAAAGCTAAACAATTTCAACAACAAATTGGCCTCTGAAGCCACTTGTGTAGACGCTGGTGCAGCGAGCTTTCCACCCGTCACCAAATGCCGCAGAGAATCCACCATGACCATCATATAAATCATGGGCACTTGCTTCGCGATATACAGAGAAATTTCTTTTTTTGTGCTACCGGCAACAATTTGTTCGCCAACCTGCATACAAAAAAGACCCAAACCAGCACCTGTCGATTTGGAATCAATCACCTGCACATCAAGCTCTGTCATTTTGGCAGCTGCGGATCGTGCCACCTCAACCGTTTTCGACAAAGTCGAAGAAATATGAATCGAATACACCGTCTTGTAGCCTTTTTTGGCAAGCGCTGTGTACTTGGACAGAAAGTCTTCTTCGGTAGGCGGTGACGTCGTAGGACGAACATTCTGCTCTTTGCTTTTTTCCCAAATTTCTTTGAGAGAAATATCCACACCGTCGTGATACGTTTTGTCGCCTAAGATAATTTTAAGCGGAATAATTTCAATCGGTAATTTCTCAGAACCATCAACGGCAATCGGCAATGTCGCTGTACTGTCTGTCAACACACAGATATCGCTATTACCCGCTGTTTTTTTGCCATAGAGTTTTTCTTTAATCTCTTCCAAAGACAATCCGTTTTCGCTTTGAAGACGTCGCACTTCTTTGATAATGGCGATATCTTCGTCATCAAACAAACGGATACCCCCATCAGAACGTTTCACATGAGGCAAGATACCTGCTTGATCGTAGTAACGCAGGGTTCTCGACGTGATGCCGAGCAATTTTGTCACATAGCCAATTTTATACAGACTTCTATCTGATTTGTTACCAGGTTTGTAATAAGGTCTAAGCATTTAAAATAGTCCTTTCAGGTTGATTTTTTCGCAAAAAAACAAAGGCATTCACAATACCAAGGGAGATATCATCTCCCGCCGCACGAAAAACCACAAAAATATTAGGGGGGATACTGCCCCAGAATAAATCTCACCCGCGTGTTCGTAAAGTCTTTTCCTGAGCATAAATGTAATGCCTAACCCTTACTCACGACCAAGACCATCTATCTGTTAGACACAAACCCCATTGGAATCGTTTTTTCGCGGGAGGGCGATGGGGAGGGCCTTGATTCCTTTCTTATGTAAGAAGGTTATTCCTCATAAACAACAATTCTCTATGTTTCACACTATCCATTACAGGGCATTCGGAATGGATAACGGCCACGCATCTCAAAAACACGTCAAAGGACATATCACATGCAAGGAATTTCAGCACACACGTCTCAAAAACCTACCGCAGCAGCACAAGTACACACCATCAACATTACCGAAACATTCAAATCAACATTCAGTCTGACAGGACAATCAGCACAAACAGTGAGTATGCAAGACAAAGTACAAGCACTGGTCCTATTGGAACGTATCACAAACAGTGCACCAAACGGGCCTATCGAGTCTCATCAGGACAAGACCCTATCTCTGCGACAAATCCCCAAAATACCCTATATCAATGACCATCATGATCTCATATCAACGCTGAATGACGGACTAAAGGATCACCCCAAAATCAAAGAACGACTCTCTGCCAGCATCGAGACGTGGGAGAGAAAACGCTTCACTCTACCCTCGGAAAAAAGACCTGGATTCATAGAGAGAGATGACAACAAAGAAACCATTCGCCTCACCAGAGACACCGTGAGTCAACGACAAGCCCCGAGTTCTCTTGGTCAAAAATACGACAACAAGTCAACACTATTCGACCCCAGTCTTCAGCAAGCCATCGATAGTGACTATGTAGACATTGACCATATGGATCCTTGGAGTAAAATAGTAAAGCGCATTCAAGACTGTGTGAGTTTCATCAATACGTTTCCCAATCATGAGGTCAAAACCATGTTACAAAATGCTATCAAGGCAAAGCATCCACACTTCTTCATCGCTAGCGGGTCATCGGTACAACCCACCCACTACTTGGCCGCTTGTCTCTACAATCATACGGATAATTTATTGGGCATCAACCACCCAGGAAACACCAAGAAAAATGATGCAGCAGCCATTCCGTGGCTGGCCAAACACCCCGAATTCGGTGCTGCATTTCTAGCAGAAATCAGCACGACACCTCTCACCACACAACAATCGGCAGACCCAACAGACACACTAAACAAACTAACCAATCAATCGGGATTCATCCTAAAACTCTCCGACGGCACAGAGATCAAACCCGAATACCAAGGCCGTGGGCTGGCCTATGCCGCTGGTATTTTCAAGAAAAAACAAACCCTTGGCGGCAGCGCAAGTATAGAAACACAACAACTACAAACCTATATAAAATCCATTGCGATCATCAAAGCAACCGGGCGGGTCATCAGACTTCTAGAACTAGCAAAAGCACCTAAAACAGACATCCAGTCATTAAGAGACGCTACAGAAAAATTTAGCAATAAAGTGGCTAAGTCCAGAAAAAAAGCTGCCAATCAATTTCGAGAGACTGTTCACAGCATCCCTTCGGCAAAGGCAATTGAAGGAAAAGAACACCAAGCATCATCTTCTGATTCGGATGACAGCACTGAGGT
>JAGYJO010000003.1 GCA_018402095.1 bacterium | reverse complement strand
CCAAGGTCGCAGGGCCGGACATGATGACATGTTTATCTCCTTGCTGCCACTCAATCCGCAAATCACCACCAGGCAAATGCACCGTTACTTTTTCCGAAAGTAACCCATTCAAAATACCGGCAACGACAACAGCACAAGCACCGGTACCACAGGCCAGTGTTTCACCTGCCCCACGCTCCCAAACACGCATAATGGCTTCATGCTCACTCACGATTTGTACGAACTCCGTATTTGTCCGCTCAGGAAAAACAGGGTGCCTCTCAAACAAAGGCCCCAACACATCGATTTCAATAGCCTGTGTATCCGGCACAAAAACAACCGCATGGGGGTTCCCCATAGACACGGCAGTCACCTCAAAAGACTGTCCATCAACAAGGATCGGATCTCTCAAAACCGACGACGCGGGATCTCCACCCGCCATCGGTATTTCCGCGCGGCGTAAACGCGGAGGCCCCATATCCACTTCCACAGACGCGACATGCCCATCGTGAACGCTCATCGTGATCACCATCACGCCGGCCAAGGTCTCAACAGAAATAACGTCTTTTTCGACCAAGCCTTCTTCATATGCGAATTTGGCAAAACAACGAATGCCGTTCCCACACATTTGGGGTTCAGATCCATCTGAATTAAAAATACGCATTCTCAAATCAGAATGGTCCGACGGCAAAACGAGAATCAAACCATCCCCGCCCACACCAAAATTACGATCACAGACGGCCTGTGCAAAGTCTGAGTAATCCAAATCAAAACGCTGCCGAATGGCATCAACAACAACAAAGTCATTACCCAAACCATGCATCTTGCTAAATTGTATTTTTTGTCGCATTAGGTTTCTCCAAAATATGAAATCTAAAGGGAAGTTATCATACACGGGATATGTACGAGCTGCCAGAGGGTCAAGAGTACTACTTTAAGCCTACACATCAAACATGCTACAACTGTAGCCATGAAAACTATTAACCTCAAAACAAAACAGCAGAACCATCCTATTCATATAGGTGAAAACGTCCTCACCATGTTGCCTGGCATTCTAGAAACCGCCAAAACAGGCCAAAAAATAGCCATCGTTTCTAACCAAACCATTTGGGAGTTACACGGCGAGACACTCCTAGCGACTTTCGCTGAAAGCGACTACACCCTACACATCATTCTCATTCCAGACGGCGAATCTTATAAAACAATGGATACCGTCCAAACCATTTTAGACACCTTGATCGAAAAACACTTTGAACGCAAAGACGTCTTGCTCGCCTTTGGTGGTGGTGTCATCGGCGATATGGCAGGATTTGCCGCCGCCATTTATTTGCGCGGCATTCCTTTCGTCCAAATCCCAACAACCCTTCTTGCCCAGGTAGATGCCGCGATCGGTGGCAAAACAGGCGTCAACCACCCCTCAGGCAAAAACCTTATCGGTGCTTTTTATCAGCCCATTTGCACCCTCGTAGAACTGTCTTTTCTGGACACACTCCCCAAAAAAGAAGTCCTCTGCGGCTTGGCCGAAGTGGTCAAATACGGCATCATCGGCAACACCGGTCTTTTCAAGTATCTGGAAACCCATAGCGAGAAAATCGCCACACTCAATATCAAAGACCATCATCGTCTATGGGAATATATCATTCGTTGGTCTTGTGGAGACAAAGCCACAATCGTCAGTGCAGACGAACGTGAAGCCGGACTACGCGAAAACCTAAACTTCGGACACACCATCGGCCATGGCATCGAATCTGCCAGTCACTACACACTATACTCCCATGGCGAAGCTGTCGCACTCGGGATGAAAGCCGCCCTAGAACTCGCAGAAACCGGGCGTCTGCTGGACAAAAAAAGCACCAAACGCATGACCTCCCTACTCAAAAAACTGGGATTCAAAACAAAACTGGACAGCAGCGTCACAACAGAAGCCGTAATAGAAGGCATGCGCACTGACAAGAAAATCAGAAACGGGAAATTACGGTTTATCTTGCCAACAGCACTAGGAACCGTGGTCACCATAGACGATGTCACGATGGACGATGTGCGCATCGCGGTGGACAATTTGCATGCCTAAGATCCTCATACTCAACGGCCCCAACCTCAATCTATTGGGAGAGCGGGAACCTGGGATTTATGGCGCCGAATCATTGGCCGATCTGACAACAAAACTCACAGATCGGGCCAAGGCCTTAGGCCTATCATGCGTATGTTTTCAGTCCAACCATGAGGGCGCCCTCATCGATGAAATCCAAAAAAACAGGCATGCAACAGCTGGAATCATTATCAATCCCGGCGCGTATACCCACACCAGCATTGGATTGCGAGACGCATTGTCCGCATATTCAGGATTCAAAATAGAAGTGCACATATCTAATATTTACGCGCGAGAAGATTTTCGACACCACAGCATGACAGCACCCGTTTGCCATGGCCAAATTTCCGGCATGGGGACAGAGGGCTATCTCTTGGCGTTACAAAGAATGGCGAGCCTGGTTCTCTCCTAATGTCATCCCTTTTATTGGACATCGGCAACTCATTTGTAGAAGCCGCCATTTGGACACCAGACGGGCTCACGATTCTCAAACGGTTTCCCACAGCACAGCTACAAGAGAAACTCGCTTATTTATCAGAACACAACACAGATCAGATCATCGTCTCCTCTGTCGTACCCACAGCAGACATCATGTTACGTGACCACGTAGCACACAACACCCCAATACACTTGATCACTTGGCAAACGATCCCAACGCTCACGCTCAATATCACAGCCCCAGAGCAGGTTGGGGCTGACCGATTGGTCAATGCCCTCGCGGCCTATCACCACGTCAAAGACAGCGTACTCGTCATCGACTGCGGCACAGCCACAACCTGTTGCTACGTCGATCAAACAGGCACCTATCAAGGCGGTGCCATTTTTCCAGGGCTAGGCCTTGCATCACAAGCACTCCATGATCATACCGCCAAAATCCCATTGGTATTCGTTCAAGCAAGAGAAGAATTATTGGGAAAAAACACCATCGATGCAGTGCAAAGCGGCCTCTATCACAGCTGCATCTTTGCCCTGAACGGATTTATTTCCGCTATCAAAAAACAAGACCCAAGCGTCACCATCGTGGGCACCGGCAAGGGACTCGAGTTTTTAAAAGACAAACTAGACCTCGATTATTTTGATACCCATCTTATTTTTCAAGGATTGGGCATCTGCGCAGAAGCGCTTATCAACGCACAAAGGAAGACACCCTAACCCACATGCAAACGATTACTTCGACCAGGTTTTCTCAATAAACCCCTGCCGTCCCGAGCCAATTTTGTAGCTCTTATACCGCAGCGGATTGCTCTTGTAAAACGCCTGATGCTCTGGCTCTGCAGGATAAAAAGGAACCGCAGGTTCAATACGTGTACGCACCTTTGAAAATTTACCCGATTTTTCCAAGGCGGCCTTACTTTCAACCGCTACTTTGTGCTGGGTTTCGGAGCCATAGAAAACAACGGTTTCATACTGACTTCCGATATCGGCAAACTGACCTTCCGCCTGAGCAGGGTTAATATTTCGCCAAAACACGGAGAGCAATTGATCATACGTTATTTTGGAGGGATCAAATGTGATTTGAACAGCCTCCACATGACCCGTTCTACCCGTGGTCACAGCCTCATAGCTCGGCGACACAACATGTCCACCCGTATAACCCACTACCGTTTTCACCACCCCTGGCAAGTCATCATAAGGGGGCTGCATACACCAGAAACAGCCACCCGCAAACGTCGCCGTTTCCATTTTTTGAGCCATAGTCAATTTTCCTCCGATCAAAACACCTACCACCACACCAATCACACATGCATATATATTTATTTTCATACATGGCATTATGACGACAAAGGGGTGTCACGCCAAGGGAAGAGCCCTTTTCTAGCCAATCGAAAATCCGTAATCATTTCCTAGATGGGGGGGTACAGGGGGCTACACTTCGGCTGCGCTCAGTGACCTAAAACCCCGAAAAAAATTCTTTCGCTCAGCTTCGCTGAGCGAAAGTGGGAGGGATTGGGTCAAAGGGCTTAGCTGGTCCTGAGGCATCTCGGAAGGGTGGACTTAATTTAGCCTCTGGCGTAGGAATCGGGCTTACGAAAATCCGTAATCACTGACGGGGGTGCAGGGGGCGAAGCCCACGAAAAAACATATTTGCCTAAAGTTAGCTGAGCGAAAGTGGAGGATTAACAAAGGGCTGACGCCCTTTGGATCCCACTTAGCCCCCCTGGCGTAGGAAACGCTTACGAAAACCACTGCCATGCCTATGGTGAGACAGCCCTGTCACTGATACAATCACAGTACTTATGACGACCCCCTTCCCCGTAGGCGACAATCTCAACGCAGCTACCAGTGGCTGGCACTTTGGGGGACAAATCCCAGACGTTTTTGGCACCCATATTCGTCGCTCAGTCCCAAACTACGATGCAGGGCACAAGCTCATCACGTCGCTCAGCGACTTTTTCGTCAAACCCGACTCGACGTGCTATGAACTCGGCTGTTCTATTGGCGAACTCACGCGACAACTGGCGACCCACCACCATAGCAAACCCAATGTGCACTGGATTGGCATCGACAACGAAGCCGCCATGATTACCAAAGCAGAAACGCTTCGCAACGAAATATCGCCCAACCAAACCAATACAACCTTTATTTGCGATGACATCATGGCTGTCCCTTTGGAAAAGTCGGATTTTATCGTAGCCTACTACACCATACAGTTCATTCACCCACGGGTGCGACAAGCCCTACTCAAGCAGGTTTACGACGCACTAAACTGGGGAGGGGCTTTTATTCTATTTGAAAAAGTACGTGGACCCGATGCCCGATTTCAAGATATTTTCTCGACACTTTATACCGACTTCAAATTGGCGAATGGTTTTTCTGCCGAAGAAATCGTAGGCAAAACACAGAGCCTCAAAGGGGTTCTGGAGCCCTTTTCCACGCAGGGAAATCTCGATTTACTGAACCGAGCGGGGTTCACCGATGTCACCACCGTCATGAAGCATCTTTGCTTTGAAGGGTTTTTGGCGATTAAGTAGGTAACACCAAAACGCCATCAATACGCACAGGCCGTCCAGCACGAACCCCGGCCACCGTCATGATCGCCGTTACCATCGATTTCTCATCGGATATCCGTATAATTTTTTGGTGAAATAAAAGACGTACTTTTCCCGACAGGGTGACCGTCAACTCCACCACAAAACGATCCCCGCTACGCAAAGATGCGTGATACGAAACATCCGCATGCACGACGACGAGATCGAGCCCTTCGTTGTGCAAGGCCGCAAAATCCCCCCCAGCATCTTTGAGAAACTGATGGCGGCTATGCTCCATGTAGTTCAAGTACACCGAATGGTTGACGATGCCCTGTAGGTCACATTCGTAGTCGCGGACCTCGAAATAGGTTTTATGTGTCATAACAAAATCCCCTCCCCGCCTCCCCTTTTCTTAAAGGGGAGGGGCAGAACATCGCTACAACGTAACGTGAGGCTTACCTCCCCCTTTAAAGAAAGGGGGAGTGAGGGGGATTTAAAATCACTCCACGGTAACACTTTTGGCCAAATTTCTGGGTTGATCCACGTCACAGTCTAGCTTCAATGCAATGTAATACGACAACAACTGCAACGGAACCGCCACCAAAATAGGTGACAAATCCTCTTCGATTTCAGGGATATAAATAATATCTTCGGCCAAATGCTGCACACTCGTATCCCCTTCGGTTGCAATAATGATCGTCCGCCCTTTACGGGCACGTACTTCTTCAATATTACTCAACATTTTGTCGTAGGTACTGGACTTCGTCGCAATACAAACAACCGGCAAGTTTTTGTCGATCAACGCAATCGGACCATGTTTCAACTCACCAGCAGCATAACCCGTCGCATGAATATAAGAAATTTCTTTGAGCTTCAAAGCGCCTTCCAATGCCGATGGGTAATTCACCCCACGTCCAATAAACAGAAATTCTTTGGAATATGCATATTTTTCGGCAATGGCACGAATCTTCTCTACTTGGCTCAATATTTTTTCAATACAATCAGGGACACGTTTGAGGGCATTCGTCATCTTGACCGCGTCTTCTTTGGACAAAGTCCACCGCAATACCGCCAAATGAATGGTGAACAAGTACAAGGTCACCAGTTGTGCAATATAGTTCTTGGTCGACGCGACACCAACCTCTTGGCCAGCATAGGAATACACCACACCATCAGATTCGCGATCAATACTAGAGCCTTTGACATTCACAAAGGCCAATACCTTAAAAAACTTACTCTTGGCTTCACGCAAGCAAGCAAGCGTATCCGCCGTTTCACCCGACTGAGAAATAGCCGCGACAATCGCATGCCCTTCAGACAACATATGGCGATAGCGAAACTCCGAAGAAATATCCACTTCTGTCAAAACACGTGCATAATTTTCCAACATATATTTGGCAACCAGGCCCGCGTGCCAAGACGTTCCACAGGCTTGAATGATCAAGCGATTGGTTTTGTTTAAATCCCCATTGGAAATGTGGAGTTTATCAAAAATCAACGCATTATCAGGGCTTACCATCTTGGAAATAATATTGCGAATCACACTGGGTTGCTCATGAATTTCTTTGAGCATGTAGTGATCGTAGCCACCTTTGTCCGCAACCACTTCATCCCACGTAATTGTATGCACTTCTTTGGTAACCTGTGCCCCATTTATTTTTTTCACGATGACACTGTTCGCCTCAATAATCGCCAACTCATGATCATCCAAATACATAATTTCTTTGGTATGTGGCGCAAGCGCATGGATATCCGACGAGATAAAGTTTTCTTTTTTGCCCACACCAATAATAAGCGGGCTCCCTTTTTTGGCAACGATAATGCGATCCGGCTGGTTTTCAGCGATAACCGCAATCGCAAAAGTCCCTTCCAAGTCCAAAACGGCACGCTCAACAGCTGCGGCCAGGTCCGTTTGCAAATAACGATCAATCAGGTGAGCAATCACTTCCGAGTCTGTTTGAGACCGAAACAGAAAACCTTCTGCAGACAACTTATTTTTGAGCGACAAATAGTTTTCAATAATCCCATTGTGCACAATCGCTACTTTTCCATTGGTACTCACCTGTGGGTGTGCGTTGACTTCCGTAGGCTCCCCGTGTGTAGACCAACGGGTATGCCCAATACCAACCGTCCCACGGATGCTCATGTTTTGCAGCACTTTTTCGAGCTCATGCAATTTACCCGGTGTCCGCCAATAACTAAGCTCGCCACCAGAAATAGTCGCTATCCCAGAAGAGTCATAGCCGCGGTAGCTCAAACGCTCGAGCCCCACCAGCAACACCGACTCCATATTTCTGTCCCCAACATACCCAACTATTCCGCACATATTTCTTTCCTTTTTGTGTCACTCAAAGTGATATTTTTTAATAACAAAGGGCTGACACCCTTTGGATCCCGCTTGTAAAACCGAAAACTTGCAGCACTATCGCAAGAGCTCCTGTATCACCACGTTGCCACCCATCATCCGTTGCAATTCCTGCTTTGCTTCAGCGCCATCCAATTTCTTAAGAACCACTTTTGTATCATCATTTTCCTGGTATTTTAGCACGTGGATATGCGTTGTCGCCTGCATCGCAATTTGAGGCAAATGCGTCACACAAAACACCTGAGAATCGGGCACGCGCCCGCCTGTAACGCCTGCCAATTTCGCCAAATAAGTCCCCACACTACTGGCCGTCAGCCCACCGATCCCCGTATCCACTTCATCAAAAATCATCAGAGACACAGGGCTACTGTCTCTGAGTACTGTTTTCAGCGCCAAAAAGACCCGAGACAACTCCCCCCCAGACGCCGTTTTTTCCATCGGTTTCGGCGAATCTCCCGGATTCACCGACAACAAAAACTGAACCGTATCTTGTCCCGTCGCAGAAAGTCGTTCTGGGTCTGGCAAAATTTTAATTTCAAACTGGCTTTGCAAAAACTGCAATTCCTGAAGACTGGTCTCTATTCGGTGAGACAAAAGCTCAGCCAACGACTGGCGTGCAACCGTGATTTTCGCCGCTAAGGCCCGCAACGTGGCGGAGACTTCTAGAAGTTTCGATTTTGCATCGACGATCTCTGATTGTTTTCTCTCTAGCGATGCCAACTCAGCTTCATAGCTCTTTTTGCGTTCACACAATTCATAAATGGTGCCAACCTTGTATTTGAGACGCAATTTCAACAACACATCCAAACGAGATTCAATCGCATCAAAATCCGCATCCGATACCCGTTCAATACCAGCCAACATTGTAACCAAACTACTCTGTAACTCATCCGTTGTGACACGCACACCATAGAGCTGTTCACAGGCCGGCTGCAAGGCCTCATCTAGCTCAGATATTTTCTGCAGGGGATGCACAACTTCCATCAAATGCGCCAAAGCTTTGTCCAAGTTATCCAAAGCGCCATCCGCCAATTGAGACAGCGCATACTGCTTTTTAAAATGTTGTTTTTTTTCTAAAAGCTGTAACTCTTCATCTGGATCTAATTTGTATTTGGCAAGATCCTCCAATTGAAACCGCAAGAAATCGGCTTCTCGCTCCCACTTTGTTTGTGCACTATCATCGATATCCAAAAGTGCCAAAATAGAACGATAGGCCTCATAGTGTTTGGCATACTCTGCAAACAACGCGGCAGAGGCAGGGTTGGCCATCAACAAGTTGTCCAAGAGTTGTCGCTGCTCATCTGTTTTGAAAAGCGCGAACATATCATGCTGACCCACCAGCTGTACGACGTCAGCCATCGCTTCTCTCAAAAACTTCAGTGGCACGGTGTTTTGATTTAGCTTGGCCATACTCGAACGACCACGCACCAAACGACGCTGCACAATACAAACGCCATCTGTATCCACCAAATCCTGGAGGCTTTCAGGGATGTGTTTCAGTGTAAAAACACCCTCTACAAAGGCTTCTGATTCGCCCGTCTTGATCCAGTCATCACTGCCCGCACGACCGATCAAAAGCCCAATCGCATCGATGATCAAAGATTTACCAGCCCCAGTTTCCCCGGTAACCGCTGTAAACCCCGCATCAAAATGAATCGTTGCCTGGGAAATAATCCCAAAGTTTTTCAGAGAAAGTTGTTGAATCATGGACTGTCATTGTACTAGAAAATAAAAAAAAGAATAGGGGGACTATAAACAAAGAGAGACAAGGAACACTTGCCCAACAATCTGCTTAAACGGTTTAATACAAACACTTATGACTAAAAAAATCCTCATCACAGGCGGCGCGGGGTTTATCGGCAAAAATCTCACAAAAAGACTCTTGACCACAGGTCACCACGTGACTTGCCTCGACAATTTCGCGTCTTCCGAAAAACATACGATACTTAAATTTCAAAACACCCCCCATTACACATTGGTCACGCATGACGTCACAGAACCCTTCCATGTCGATTGCGAACAGATCTACCACCTGGCTTGCCCCGCATCGCCCCCTCGCTACCAAGCAGACCCCTTGGCCACCATGCGCACGGCTATTTGGGGCACATACAACGCACTGGAGCTCGCGAAAAAAACAGGCGCACGCCTGATCATCGCATCCACATCAGAAATATATGGCGATCCCCATGTCCACCCACAACCCGAAAGCTACTGGGGAAACGTCAACACCATCGGCATGCGCAGCTGCTATGACGAAGGCAAACGCGCAGGAGAAACGCTCGCTGTAGACGCCGTCCGTCAGTGGGGTATTGATGCTCGGATTGTACGGATCTTTAATACATACGGCCCAGAAATGGATCCTGAAGATGGTCGCGTGGTTAGCAATTTCATCATGCAGGCGTTACAAAACCAGCCACTTACACTCTATGGGGACGGCAGTCAGACCCGGTCTTTTTGTTATGTCGCAGATCTCTTGGATGGCCTCATCGCCGCCATGACACATGAACACTTCCAAGGCCCTGTAAATTTAGGCAACCCCAATGAATTCACAGTCAAAGCATTGGCCGAAAAAGTCATCCAACTCACCGGATCATCATCTGAGCTGCAGTATCTTCCATTACCGTCAGATGACCCAAAGGTACGCCAACCAGACATCACATTGGCAAAAGCCACATATGGATGGGAGCCGACGATACAACTCGAAGCAGGACTGAAGCTGACGATTCCTTATTTTGCAGGACGGATAAGCACCTAGCTACCAGGCGTCTAGCCCGGTAATTCCACGGATTACTTCCGCATCGATACCCTTGGCCGCCATAGCACGCGCCACGTCCAACGTTGCCTCTAATTTCCCTTCTAATTTCCCTTCTAATTTTCCCTCGAGCAAGCCCTCGATCATCCCTTCGCGGCGGCCTTCGATCCGGCCTTCGATGCGACCTTCTACCAATCCATCTATTCTGCCCTTGGTGTACTTCGTTTCCAAGGCACTGGTCTCATCACGCAACCATTTCAAACGGGCTTCGTAGGTCTGACGGTCAGCCTCATCAAGTCGGGTACTTTCAAAGATTCCCATCGCTTTTCGGATCATCGGGTCCAGGGACCACACATCAGGCAAATCACGTTCGGTGTATCTCTCTGCTCTGGCCAAAAAAGAAGACCATCGGTCCAAGGCATTCTGAATATAGGCAAAATCGGTGGGCACTTTTGGTAGCTCAATGTAGTGCAGCTCCAACATATTGCTAAATTTTTTCCCACTCACGGTGTTCACGATGTGAAACACGTTGTGATACTTCTCTTCGTCTAACAAACTAAAATTCAATACATGAATCCCAATGGTTTTTTGAAGATCCGCGTAGGTATCTCCCGCCAACATTTGGTCTGTATACAATTTTGCCCAGTAATACAGGCTACGTTTGTCATAATGCAGGTCATCCGTCACCTGCACTTCGATATTATAATAAGTACCATTTGTGGCTTGGGCTTTGATATCCAAAACTGCAAACTTCTCAAAGGTGGTTTCTTTACGGGTATAAGGATTCCTCACCTCGATGTCTTGCACCTGGTCTTTTTCAGAGACCACCGCGTTGATCAAGGACATCAGCATGTCTTTGTTTTGCTCAAAGATTAATTTAAAGGCAAAATCGACTCGGGGACTTAATTTCATAGTGATAAAAAGTATAACGCGGTGGCGAAGCTGCGTTCAAGGAGTTCTAGTAAGCAGCGCGCCTCATCAGACCAATTGCCGAGCTGTATCAATGAATTTTATTACAGTATCTATAGCAACAAATACCCCATGAGTGCGGTATTTGTTGGATTCAATTAACATTCCACATAATTTACTGCTTGAGGTCTTGCCATTTGGGCGATAAAACACAGGCGAACCACTTAGATTGTTATTGGTTGTCAAACAATCGTCTGGATCAAAAAAAAGTTTATGACGCCCCTCCTGTAATTTACAAGAATAGCAACCATAGCCGATAAATCTCTGGGTCTTAATTGATTTTTTCTCATAGTCTATTACATTCAGATCATACGGATAACCGCTATAAAACAAGCGAGCACTCTCTGATAATTCTTGAACAGAAATAGTCGATTCGGCTAAGTCCACATATTCTATTAGTTCACATTCATTTCTATGTGATTCATCTATCCGAAAAACAGCAATATCGACATCATCCCCAGCGTAGTATCTATTAATTGGCAGGAACGAATGCGTTTTGATGGTTGGGTGTGATTGGGAATAAATACGTACGCTATTTGGATTTTCGGAATGAACGCAATGCTTGGCCGTCACCGCATAAAACACACCTAAATAGGTTACGATAAAACACGTAGCGCTAACCCCATAGGGCCACAAAAATTCCTCATCCGCAACCTCAAAAATTAATGGGCGCGAAGAATTCGAAAACAGTTTCTCCTGTGAGGTTAATATATTTATTATTTTTCTACGCCACCAAAAAACAACCGTTCTTCAACACCTTCGATGGCACAATGCAAAATCATCATGTGCAATTCTTGGATACGGTCGGTCGTGGCGCCCGGAACGATAATCTCCAAGTCGCAATGGCCATGTAATTTACCGCCATCTTTGCCAAGCAAGGCTACCGTCCGCACATCCCGGGCTTTCGCCGCATCAATAGCCGTTATGATATTTGGAGAGTTCCCACTTGTCGTCATGCCGACCAAAACATCACCAGGTTTGGCAAAGGCCTCTACCCCTCGAGAAAAAATGGCATCAAACCCATAGTCATTCCCCACACAAGTCAAATGCCCTTGATTGGAAAACGCAATAGCCGGCAACGCAGGACGGTCTCTATGAAAACGCCCCGTTAGTTCTTCAGCTGCGTGCATCGCATCACACATGCTGCCCCCGTTGCCACAGAACATGACCTTGCCACCGGATTTATAGGCGGTGGCCATCATCTCGGCGAGGGCGTCGATAGCGATGAGGTTTTTTTCATCAGCGATGAAGGCTTGGAGTGCCGCTAACGCGGCACGGGGCCCTGCGCCCAAGGGCGCAGGGCTATTGTTTTTTTGAAAGGGCTTCGCCCTTTCGATCCCACTCATTAAGACAAGCCAGCTTTCAGGTAGTCACGGTTCATACGGGCGATATTGGACACGCTAATCCCTTTGGGACAAGCAGCTTCGCACTCGTATTCGTTAGAACAATTACCAAAGCCTTCTTTATCCATCTGCATCACCATTTGTTTGGCTCTGCTATGACGCTCAGGCTGACCTTGTGGCAATAGTGCCAAATGACTCACTTTTGCAGACACAAACAACATCGCAGACGCATTGGGGCAGGCCGCGACACAAGCCGAACAGCCAATACACTGAGCCGCATCCATCGCCAAGTCTGAATTTTCTTTTGAAATTGCAATCGCATTGGCATCTGGCACGCCACCCGTTTTCACGGACACATAACCACCCGCCTGAACCACACGATCAAACGCAGAACGGTCCACAACCAAGTCTTTCACGACAGGCATAGCTCTCGCACGAAACGGTTCCAGAACAATACTGTCACCATCTTTGAATTTACGCATGTGCAACTGACACAAGGTCGTTTTACGCTGTGGGCCATGGGGCTGTCCGTTGACAACCGCACCGCACATCCCACAAATACCTTCACGACAGTCATGATCAAACGCAATCGGCTCTTTACCAGAAACGATCAGTTCTTCGTTCACAACATCCAACATTTCGAGAAAAGAAGCATCTGTATCTGTTGTCACTTTGTAGGTTTCAAAGTTACCAGAACTACTCGTGTTCTTTTGGCGCCAAACCTTCAGTTTGAGGTTGATTTTCTGACTCATTATTTGTAGCTCCTTTGTGTCAACGGCACATTTTCAAAGGACAACGCTTCTTTATGCAAAATTGGCGTCATACCAACCCCTTGATATTCCCAAGCATTCACGTGACAGAAATTCTCATCATCCCGTTTGGCTTCACCTTCTTCGGTTTGACTTTCTTCTCTGAAGTGTCCACCACAAGATTCTTTGCGGTTTAGCGCATCGGTCACCATTGTTTCGGCGAATTCCAAGAAATCCGCCACACGACCAGCACGCTCCAACACTTGATTGAACTCACCTTCAGAACCCGTCACCGTAACATTCTTCCAGAACTCATCTCTGATCTGAGGAATACGCACCAAGGCTTCTTTAAGCCCTTCTTCAGTACGTGCCATGCCACACTTGTCCCACATCACCATACCCAGTTCACGGTGAAAACTATCAACAGTACGTGTCCCTTTGATAGACAAGAGTTTTTCGATTTTTTCTTTTTGCGCTGCTTCTGCCGCAACAAATTCTGGATGCTCTGTCGTCACTTTTTCTAGCTTGTTCGTCGCCAAATAGTTACCCAATGTATAAGGAATAACAAAGTAACCATCCGCCAAACCTTGCATCAACGCACTGGCACCCAAACGGTTTGCCCCGTGATCAGAGAAGTTGGCTTCACCCAAAACAAACATACCAGGAATCGTGCTTTGTAGATTGTAATCCACCCACAAGCCACCCATCGTGTAATGCACGGCGGGGTAAATCATCATCGGCGTTGCATAGGGATCTTCACCCGTAATACGCTCGTACATTTCAAACAAGTTGCCGTACTTTTCTTCGATGCTATCACGACCCAAACGCTTGATCGCATCGGCAAAATCCAAGTACACCGCCATCTGCGTGCTACCGACACCCAAGCCGTCATCACACACAGATTTTGCATTACGTGACGCAATATCGCGAGGAACCAAGTTCCCAAAGCTCGGGTAACGATTTTCCAAATAATACTCGCGTTCTGATTCAGGAATATCTTTCGGCGCACGTGTATCACCTTTTTTCTTCGGTACCCACACACGACCATCATTACGCAAACTCTCACTCATCAATGTCAATTTAGATTGATAATCCCCGTGGACAGGAATACATGTTGGGTGAATCTGTGTGTAACAAGGGTTTGCAAAAAATGCGCCTTTTTTATGGGCACGCCATGCCGCTGTGACGTTTGATCCAATGGCATTCGTAGAGAGATAAAACACATTACCGTAGCCACCTGTCGCCAAAAGAACAGCATCTGCTTCGTGACGCTCCAACTCACCAGTGATTAAGTTTCGGACAATGATACCGCGGGCTTTGTCATCAATGACAACCAAGTCCAACATTTCCCGACGGGGAAACATTTTGACAGTCCCTTTGGCCGTTTCTTTCATCAACGCGCTATACGCACCCAGCAAAAGCTGCTGACCCGTTTGTCCTCTTGCATAAAACGTCCGTGATACCTGCGCACCACCGAAAGAACGGTTATCCAACAAACCACCATACTCACGCGCAAAAGGAACCCCTTGTGCAACGCATTGGTCGATAATATTACAGCTCACTTCCGCCAAACGATGAACGTTGGCTTCACGTGCACGATAGTCGCCACCTTTTACCGTGTCGTAAAAAAGACGATGAATGCTATCACCATCATTCGCATAGTTTTTCGCAGCATTGATACCACCTTGAGCAGCGATACTATGTGCACGACGGGGGCTATCTTGGAAACAAAAGGCTTTGACATTGTACCCAAGCTCACCCAAAGAGGCGGCTGCAGAAGCACCGGCAAGCCCAGTGCCCACGACGATAATATTATATTTCCGCTTATTGGCCGGATTGACCAACTTCATTTCAAACTTATGCTTACTCCATTTTTCAGCAATGGGACCCGAAGGGATTTTTGCGTCTAATGCCATATATAAATCTCCTTAGAGCGCACAGCTAGCAGCTGTAGAACATGACGCAACAACGTTAATAAAAAGAGGGATGCTCGCAAACCCAACCGCAATCAAAACGCCTATAAACACACTCGCACGCTTGATATGTTTGCTATAAACAGGATGATTGAAACCAAAGGTCTGACACACACTCTGAATAGCATGTACCAAATGCATCCCAATAGCCCCCATCGCCAACACATAAAAGATCACACGCCATGGCGTCTGAAATGAATTCAAAACAAGTCCATACAGCCCCAAATTTTCACCATTCATCACACTAGCGACCGTATGGTGATCTGCCAATGTGTAGTCCAACAAATGCACAATCAAGTAAACCAAAATAAAGGTACCTGACATCGGCATTAAGCGGGTCGCTAAGCTACGCTTCCCAACTGGTTTTGAGACATCGTAACGCTTGCCACGGGCCTTGATGTTTTCTTTGACCACCAAAACGGTGAAAAACATATGCGTCAAAAACAAACCGATCAACCCGATGCGGGCAATATATTTAATAGTCCCAAGGCTTTCGAGAAAATGCGCATAAGCGTTAAACGCTTCCGGGCCTTTATAAATCAAAAGATTTCCTGAAAGGTGAAAAATCAAAAACAAAATAAGGGCCAGACCAGAAACCGTAACAGATCTGCTTCTTTCCGATAGAAGACGATGTATTTTAAACATAGGCAGAATTCTTGGGGAAATAAACAATATAGCTGATCCAAAATGGGTTGTCTGGTTTTGTAGTGTATATAAAGCATACTATAAAAACTGGCAATTCATTTTGGGGCGAGCTATACCACAAAAAGGCGGGTATTTACATTTTTAGGGACAGTTTTAACTACTTACTAAATTTTCACAGCATGTGAGCAGAATCCTGAAGCGCTGGAGGTGGTCTTTGCATTCAAGTCAAGTTCGATGACTTTCTCAACACCTTACCCAAACCGCAGGTACACCGCAGTAAAGATTTTGAATACCGTAATGCATTTTCAACATACGCACAGACAGGCAAAATACGACGAGAATCCAGCAAAATCGACTCGACCATAGCAAACTGCAGATGACGATGGCGCATAGTAAGCACTCACCTGTTTTCAAATACTTCACAATTCCTGTGCACCACCGTGACGGGTTCTGTCATTGATCTTTCTTCGATTTTTCATGGATAATAACTGGGTAATCGTCACACCATTTACCGTCGCGTACTGAGGAACAGGAACCATTGTATCCCGTGACCACCTAATACCATCGCACGAACGTCTTTGATAGAACAGTTCAATGCTTCGGCGATAAAACAAGCATACCGTGAAGAATCCAAAACACCGGCTGTTGCCTAATAACACGGTGTGCCCAGCCTGAACGCTTCACGCCGGGCAAGTCATAACATTCAATTGATTGAGACAACCACGATAACTGCTTTGGCGAATGCGCAACGATTCGATCTACAACAGCACCAACGATATTGGTATCAGGCCCAAGAGTCATCACGAGACATGCTCCGGTTTACTGTGCGATACTCCGCCACAACAACCACATCGGAATTAGCGGTATCTTTGTAGTCGTTTGTACCCAGGAGGCGGTATCAAAACCCTTCAACAGCCGCAGACTGCATCATATCCAAGGCTTCTTCTCTTGCGGGCAAACCTTCGACGATATCGATCAGAACAACATCAGCAAGCTGTTTTTCAACAATACGTTGTGCCACATGCCTAAGGAAACCTGCTCCAACAACTGTGACTTTCCTCTGTATTGATGACGTACTCCTAAACAAATAATGATAAACAGTATGGCAAAGAGCACACATGGGTGTATCTCTTTAGGAAAAACCAAGGCACAGTATACGCCTATTTTCGCTAAGTGACCCAAGAGGGTTTTATAGTTGCTGTGTAATTACTTCCTAGGCGGGGCTATTGGATTCAAAGGGTGTCAGCCCTTTGAAATCTCACTATTTCACCAGCTCCGCTGGAGCGAAATATCAGCTGGGGCTGCCCCTGCACCCTGTCTAGGAAGCAAGCCATGCTGTTGTAAATAACGGTAAAAACATCACGGAAAAGCAGCTTTCCAAAAAATAAACGATTGACAAAATAACCAGCGTCAATTAATTATTTCTCTTATGACAAAAGATATACATACAACAACCATTCTCGCTTCAAGAGAACAGCTCCAATGGAAAACACAGACACAAAAACTAGACTATCATCTGTTCATCCTGAGACCTGCCAAACAACGGCACTTTTAGAGTCTGCCCCAAAGTCAAAAAAAAGATCCATCTGGATTTCACTGCCAAACTCTGCGAACAACAACAAAAGACCTACTTCGGACGAAAGTTCAGATATAGCGCCAGACAAAATCATTCATCACCCTACAAGACGCCCTCCTACGACACGGCTATCGCGTCGGTCGATTGTTCAGAAAGCAAACCGATCCACCACTGGATCAGCAAACCTTGGGCCTCACCACATGGGGACCCTGGCATCTTACCACCAGCATCAACATCGGACCTCGGCGACACAACCGGAGCCCCCCATCCAACCCGTACAGCCGACAATCATAACAACCACTATTTCACCGCTGTTTTTACAGCGATTATCCGAGCTACCAGGCGCCATAGCCGAACTAAGCGCATCACCCCAGAGCGGATACATCCACGCCTATATTCCCAAGACCAACAAGAGGCCTTCGTTAGCTTATATCAACAAAAAACAAACACATATGCCGATCCACTGGCGCCACTGCGTTCCAGGCAAAACAAGAGACGCTCTTATTTGGCATGGCAATTTGAAACAATCGTGAGCCAAAACACAGTCCACACCTGGGTTCACATTGGCACGGTTATTTATGCCCATACTCAGCCTAGCCCATCTGAGCACACAGCGAATCCAAACAACAACAGAGACCACACGACCACCAGAGTCCCCGCCACTACCAGATCTTCTAAAGACAACAAAAACACCATTTACCACCTCAGGAAACAGCGTCGAAATAGTAACACCGGATGTTATTAGCATCATCCGACTCTTGCAACGCAACAAAACACCGCTCACACAAATCACCATCATTGCTCACGATACCAACTACAAAATCACACTGGAGACCCAACCTTGAAGAAACCCATTAGAAGCATATTAAGCCTAATTTTGATTGGAAGCACCAACATGCTCGCCGCACTCCCCAGCACGCCATACAATGCATTCAACCCGGAATTACTACAGATACTAAAACAAAAAGAAGTCCCAGAGATACCACTGAAATACCACGTATTTGAGCTCCGCCATATCCTCGCACAAGACATGCAAAACACGCTCAAGCCTCTTTTTCCGGATGTAACTATCACGACATTCGCGCAGGGACTCATCGCTCATGGACATCCCAAAACCATCGAAAACATCCGAAAACTCATACAAGACGTCGACCGCCCTTTGCAACAAATTCACATCCAAATCGATGTCATCGAAGTACATGATGCAGAAAAAGAACTCTCTCAACTTTGGAGTCCCATGTTGAGCGACGGCATTCAAGCAGGACAGCCGCAAGCCGCTACCCTAGGACTACAGTCCTTACTCACGACGGGTAAAGCCCGCCTGCTCGCAAACCCCTCGCTCACCGTCATGGACAAAAAAACAGCGGTCATCACCGTCGGAGACAAGATCCCCTACAGCACCACCGTCTACAGCAACGGCATCACCGCCCAACAAATCCAACAAATAGACACCGGCATCACGATAGAGATCAGTCCTCGCATCGTGTCTGAAAACCACATAGAAGCCTTATTGAGCGCAAAAATAAGTCGCGTCAAACCAGGCACAACCGTACAAGCATACCCCATCCTGGCGTCACGACACACAGCCACCACCATCGGCATGCCCGAAAATACGCCCATGACCATTGCTGGCTTGCTGGACCAGCAGGTCATTGAATCCAAATCTTCTATTCCTATTTTGGGCGAAATCCCATTCTTGGGAGACCTCTTTCACACCACCCAATCCGAAACCGTTACGACGGATATTGTGTTGCGGATTACATCACGGATTTTGCAGTAGGCGAAAAAAGAAAGTCTCCAGCAAGGGTATCAAGGTCATTTTCATCACCGTTTCTTTCCGGTTTTTGATTTTGCGGCTGCCGCCTGCTTTGTCTTCAAGTTCTCGAATTTCTTAACCCCGGATTCCACTAGGGTATGAGGAACCCCATGTTCAGTGTAAAAATGGAGATGTCGCTCTGTCGCGTGAAGATCACCGAGACCACCAGTCGCAGGCTTGCCCTCATGAGCCGGATCAATCCGAAAGGTGTTGCTTTCACCAAAATAGGCACTATTAACATGGGATACAGGAATGCCCGCCTCACTTCTTTCAGACAGCATCTTAACCACTTTTTCATCGTTCTCGTACAGTTGAAAGCGAAACCCCTCCCCAGGCACAGATGACCACTCCCCCAAATTTGAAATAGGATCTTTACTATTCCCAGCATTCAAAAACTGCTGAGCCTGATCTAGAGTGTTCGTCCGAATCGTATACATCAACCCGGCTCCTTTTTCAAAAACCTTCAATTCTTTATATCCCATGTCCAGCAAAGCCTTCGCACAGTCATCCAATGAGCTATTCACCGCATGGTCCACAAGACTCCGCGAAAACTCATTTGTCTGATCCCGAGCTCTATCATACGCCTCAGGAGACGCATTAATAACTTTCGCTAAAAACACCGCCACCGTCTCCTTGCCTTGCACAGCACCCACCCGATTCACACACCGCCGCACCTTCTCCAGATAAGCCGGATCTCGAGACAACTTTTCAAACTGAAACATCACGGATTTTTGTCTAAACGCGTAAATATTAGATTCATTCTCAGCATAAGCTTTGGCCTGGGCCATCCGCTCCGAAGGCGCCATACCCTTCGCTTCATCGCTATGGTAAAAATCAAGAAAAAGATACGTTTGGTCATGACAGAGCGATTTCCCGTCCACACCTTTCAACACAACCACGTTGCCATCAACCTTTGGCGCAATATGACCCGCCGCAGATTCGTCGCCGAGACAAACCGCAATATCCCTATCCCGATCAAAAGACGCGTGGCTCATAGGCAACATAGCCCTCACTGACTCAAGGTTGGTAGGCTCCGAAAACCGTCCTGGGGGAACCGGTACATAAGAATCGCCCTGCTTCACGATCATCATCTCTGGAATCATGCCCTTCAGCATAGCCGCCGTATAGCCATCTAAAATCGGCTTATTGGGATCCAGAGAAGACGCATCAAACGACACCTCATTGTTTTTCAAAATTTCAGGAAGAGACGCCGTCTGAGTCGCATTTTTGAACATTTTTTGCGAATTGGCCAACCGGGTCAAGTTGGTCTCTCTTGCTTTTTTGAGGCTGGCCTCACGTGTATGGTCTACAAAGCTCTCTGCGCCAAAGGCCGATACCAGTTGGTCCTTGGCGGCAACGGCATAGCGCTGCACCAATCGCTGCGCAGCCGCCACAACCTTGGGCTGCACAACCCCGTGCCTCACCTTGGACTTCACTTCATCACTCAACTGTTTCTGCCATGCGGTGATCTTGGCATCAATATAGGCCGTACCCAAATCTGCCGAGGCCGCAGAGGTCCCCCTCTTGGCCTGTTTTGTTTTTTCGTCCACCATGTCGCAGGCCTGCCCCACAAACCGATCAATTTCCGACAGCGCCATAGTCACCTCTTTCAGGATAAACGTGGCGTCAATCAGCTTATTCGCAACCTTCGCCCCGGTCGCCAGCTTCTGAAACGCGGCGCCATGTGTTCTCGCACCCTTAGCCGCCCGCCCAATCCCACCGGCAACGGCATTAGCAACACCTTTCACATGTTTGCTAATCTCCGCATCCAGTTTTTGTTGTGACAAATAGTCTCTGTCGATTTCAGCCATCACCGCACGCACGCGCTCATGGTCATGTCCCAATGCCGTATGCAAGGCGGTGAGTTTGGTCTTCAAGCGCGCCATAGTTGTGCCAGCCGATGTCGTTATTTGCTCAAAAAGTTGCGCAAGAAGTTGGTCAAAAGCAAGATCCATCATCTTGTCCACCCCCATACTGACCAGCGTATTACCCACCGCTTCCATACATTTCTTGAAAATCTTACCGAGCACAGCTTTGCTACTCAGCGCCGATTTGAGCCCTTGCTTGGCCACAGATACCCCACGGTTGAGGTACGCACCCACCCCACATGTCACGATAGAACATGCCAGACTAATGAGTTTATGTTCGAGGTATTTGCTCCAGCTAAAATCGCCCTTAATCGCAGATTCAATCGCAAACTGAATATCGCCAACACCTTCAGA
>JAGYJO010000299.1 GCA_018402095.1 bacterium | reverse complement strand
TACTCCACACCATGCTTGGACATGAACTTAACAGGAATCCAGCTAAAGTGGGTCGACAGCGCGGACAAAAAAATTGTACCTTTCCGTGTGACCAAGAGATGATGGTGAGGAAAGCAGGTCGGATCTGTGTGGCGATGCGTCGCTTTGAGCTATTTAAAAATTTAAGCGCCCACTTTTTTGGTACTCCAAAGACTAGAGCTTAGTTAGTGCTGCGAACGTTCCGCCCCAACAACAACTGCTCCACCAATACCAATCCCACGACCACCGGAGCTTCTTCCCCCCGCCCTTCGGACTATTTGGCCACCTCAATGAACCGCCATTAGTACCACAGTCGCCTGACGTCCTCATTCTACACCCCCTCAACTCCGGCGTCCCTGCAGATTCATCTATTTTGCACATCATCTTCGTGTTTGTGAATGATGAGCGTGCGACCTCGCCGCAGTCGTGAGAGTGCCGGCCGCCAACAAGAGGTCTCTAAACCAGTCTCCGAAGCACCAATAGATGCCACAACTCTCCGCGTACGCCAACTCCGTGAGATCCTCGCCAATCAAGCGCAGAATAAAGTCCTCCTACATGATTTGGACTTTGTGGATCTGGATGATGACACATTCCGTGCTCTCTTCATCCCTCCCAACCCGGATGTGAGAAAGTATCATCTGGGGGAAGACGGCACCGTCATGTTACCGCCTAAAGCAAGACGCCGTTCTCACGCCCAAATCAAGGAGTTCTTCAAATCTGGTCCCGGTCAGAAAAACATACAAATACAGAAATACGAAAACTATCGTATTGATAGATCCGGATTCGTCAACTACACGCAATCTACATACTGCGTCAGCCTACAAGAGCCGGCGATACCTCCTTCTGCCGCCGCACCTACCGCCGCACCTGCCGCCTCTCCAACTGCTTCCACAGCCGCATCCCCAGCCGCGTCGACCAACCCAGATTCTCCCTCGCCTACCCCTACCAAATGCGGAGGTATTAGCATACAATACCTCAAGAGGCCGCAATGGAGATACTCCGAGGAACGGTTCGAGGAAAAGGCGTTAGGATTTGCTGACACTTACCGCGAATCCCTCATGACTCGTGTGCGCTTCGAGAATCCACGAAATCCTTTCGGTGAATGGAACTTTGGGCCACATGTTCTCGGAGCACTGTCGAGTGGTAGAGACAAGTACCGTATGGTGTGGACTTGTCAAGAGATCACAGATGGTTCTAGCGAACCATTTCTGATGAACAACGCAATTGATTTTGGCCGCTACACTTTCAAACACGTTGAATGTGGCAAAGTAGAAGGGACATTGAGTCAGGGGTTGTGTAAGGCTTGTTTGAATGCCAAGCCTCTTCTACTGCGGCGATTTGATAACAATGTCAATCTACATACGACTGAGTTCAACCCCAAGAGGAACAAACAGTTTGAGTCGACTCCTTCTTTGATGGATGAGCGAGCAGTCTGGTATGCTCAAAAGTTGAAGCGAGTCAGCCGCAGACTGAGCTACAAAACCAGGGCTCTTGAAAAGCTGACTGAGGATACTGGCGTAGAGTGTCCCATCAACGAAGATAGCGACAAGATATTCGACATCTCGATGGAGGAGAATGTT
>JAGYJO010000298.1 GCA_018402095.1 bacterium | reverse complement strand
GAATAGCCTTGAATACTTCAAATGAACGTTGATAACTCTCGAGTGATTTTTTTATTTTATCCAAAGGCCTTTTGCCAATATGAAAGTCCCCAACCGGATTACCCGGCAAGGCCAATTGCTCAGACAAAAACCCAGCAAACTGCTGAAACACACGCATGATCTCGAGGGGGTCATGTGAGAGCGTGGTAGCACCCATGGACAAAAACGAATCTCCAATCAGTGTGGCTAAAACAGACGTTTCAATAGGCTTTAGGGAGTGTTCATTTGTGAAACGATAGGTTTCTCTGAGTCGTATACGCTGAATCTTATCGACCCAATCCTGCAGCGTATCCCGAATGGTTTGGCCAAGCGTCCTGCTCGTGAGTGCGACGGACAGGCTCTCAGAGACATAGGTCATCAAGGCCACAGCCTCTTCACTGAGGCTAAAGTGAAGATTTTGACCGTCTTTCCGTACGCAGATTCTTCCACGGATATGATCAAAAATAGCAGCCAATGCCTCTAGCTTTTTGTCTTTCTCTGAGTCATTCTCATCCAAATGCGCGACCAACGCACAGCACCGCTGCATGGGGGAATTCCCCGTTTCCATAAACTGATAAATCGTTTCAGGATTGCTCTCAATCAGCCCCGTGACAAAATCAAGGTCTCCGGTACCCACCATTTCAGTAGCCCAGTTGCTTCCTGCAGGACACTTAGCTACCGCCATATAGGCGAAAAGTGTCTCTGTAGGAATGCGCGCCAAGCTCTCTGGCTGAGTGATACGGATGCCCAGTTCAGCCGAACTTTCTGATTGCGTTTCGAGATAGATGTCCAGTAGTCCCTCACTCAGATACCGCGAGTCTTGTTCTATATACGCAAATAGTTTTTGCCAATAACAATTCTCTCGATCAGGGTTGGTGACGATATCAATGGCTGCACCAGAGGTGAAACGCAGGCTCCTGCTGATGGCCGTCAGCACCCGAAGACGCTGCCATTGTTTCATTTTTCCGAGAAACGCCGCGTAGTCATTTGGTGTAATACGTTTTTGCTTAGACGCAACTTCCAGCGAAGACCAAAGCGAATCACTGAGCGCATTTTCCGTGATAGCCGTGAGCATGTTTTCTGTGAAGCGCTGTGAATACTGACAAATAATTGTCACCCAAACGTTGGGGTTTGGTTCCGCCACATCATCCCCCGTCATGGAAACGCGCACTGCGGCAGATAGGAGGTGTTCGATAAATACACTTGGGTCATCGTCCACAAAACAAGTCTCCATCAATCCGAGTATAGCCAGTTGCCTAGAGGGAATAGCAAACGTGTGGACAAGAATCTCTTGTAACAGGCGTGTATTCTCATGGAGTTCCTGGGCAATAGTTTCAGGCAGCGCTCTACAGCCAAGCAGATAGGCATGCCATTGCGCATGGCTGATTAATTGCCGTGGCATTTCAGGCAGTTCGTCGTAGCCAATTCGTTCAAATCTTGCTGTAATCGCTGTTTTGAGAATATCAGCCGCGTTGTCTGAAATGGCATCCGTACAATTCCATGACTCACGGGTCAACGGCCCATTGGCCAAACAAATGGTATTTTCTATCAGCTCTTGATGTCCGGGACTGAATTCTCCGATGTCCAAATTGGCACCGATGAGACT
>JAGYJO010000297.1 GCA_018402095.1 bacterium | reverse complement strand
CTCGAAGGGTGGATCCCACTTAGCCCCCCTGGCGTAGGAAACGCTTACTGTCTTTAAGCTCTCTGAGTAGCCAAGGTGCTAACCGACAAAATATACAAAATCTTCGAGCTGATGACCGCGTCATAGGCGTGATTGCCCGTCTCGACCAAATCAAAACCAACGATGTTTCGGCCAGATTTGACCACGAATTTAATCAAGTACTGCAATTCTTGGAAGCTCAATCCACCGCCGGTTGGGGTGCCGGTATGTGGGGCCAGTTCGGGGAGCAAGCCGTCGATGTCGACACTGATGTAGACATGTTCGGGCAGTCCTTGGATGATGTCTTCGCATTGTGCTTTCCATGTCAGTCCGTTGGCCTTTTGTTCGAACAAGCTTTCGTCGCTAAAGACGGTGACACGATCCGAATTGGCTTCTGCGAATGCGTATTCTTCATGAGAGCAATCATTGATACCTACTTGTACCAGTTTGCTTAGACTCGGACAGTCTAGCGCGTTTCTCATGATAGAGGCGTGGGAGTATTTGAAGCCTTCGTAGGCCAATCTCAAATCCATATGTGAATCAATATGGAGTATTCCGAACGACGGGTATTCGGAGGCTACTGCCTGAATAGCGCCCAGAGAGGTACTGTGATCGCCACCGATGAGCCCTATTTTTTTTCCGGCCTTGAGTGCGTTGTGAAGGGTTGTAGCATTGTGCTGTGTGAGCGCTTCTGCTGCGGTCTCGATTTGGGCATAAATAGCGCTGTCTGTCGCGTCTAAAGGGGTATCATTCTCGAGCTTGGCGATGATTTTTTCAGATAATCCGCGTAGATCGTTGCTTATCTGAAGTGTGTTGCTGTCGATCGGGTACATATAGATACCTTTTTCCCAGGCGTTGGGAAATGTCTGATCAAAAAAATCGATTTGGCTGGATTCACGTAGTATGGCGGATGGTCCATTTGCGGTGCCTGCGCCATAGCTACATGTCACATCCCAAGGCACTGGCAAGAGTACCAATTGTGATGTTTCTTCTGTGAAAGGAAATCCAAAAATAGCGTCGTTTTTGATGCCTGGGTCGCCAGGGTTGTATGTCATGGGTGTGTCCTTTAGCGGTGGTTTATTTTGAAAAAAAGCGGGTTTTGATCCAATGGTCGATGCTCAATTTGCCAGCACCAGTGAATATGAGGAGCACAAAGAAAAGAAAGTAATCAAACGCTTGAACACGGATAAGGTCTGACAGCGTTTCGATTTCGGCCAAATGGGCGGTAAGGATAGCAATGACCATGACGAATGCAAGCTTTGCGGCTGCGGGACGCGTCAGGAGTCCGGCTATCACCAAAATACCACCGAAAAACTCGATAGATGAGGCGGCTGCGGCATTGATGACCGGGTAGGGAATGCCGAGTGAAGCGAAAAAATCAACGGTTCTACCGAAGTGCATGAGTTTCCCTAGTCCTGTTTGGATGAAAATACTCCCGATAGACAGTCGGATCAAGAGAAGCGGCAGGGCATCCCAAGCTGCAAGTTTTGTGTAAATAGTGCTGACCAGTGATATGACGTTTTTCATATGAAGACTCCTTGTTTATTCCTGAAAACAGATTTTCTTTTGACTCAATGAGAAGCCAAAAGAAAGTTTGTTCGATGTGTA
>JAGYJO010000296.1 GCA_018402095.1 bacterium | reverse complement strand
CACCACCAGACAACAAGCGAAAAGACATCATACCAAAGGCATAGGTATCCATAGATAAACCAACCTCACTATCTGCCGGCACATAGGGAATAGACCCCCCTTCTAACAGACCAAAAGACGATTCATGTCGAGAATCACCCAAATCACCCAACATACCGACAGGCTCTCCAGCACTGCCCGTTTTGACAAAAATATTTCCGGGTTTAATATCCCTATGGACAAACCCTTTGCTGTGCATGGCAACCAATCCATCCGCCGCATCCGTCAATAATTTGAGAAAAACAGGCGCCTTCTCTGCCAATGGTTTGTCTGACAACTCGGTTATCACATTGTCCATATCCCCACGATCCGCCTCTGGCATCACGATAGCCAATGTCTGCGTCTCATGCTCATCCATAGCCGACAGCGCAACAAAGGTAGGCGAAACAATATGGCTATGCCCCGCAAATTGCTGTGCTGTATACACTTCACGCAACGCATCTATCGTATCAATAGTTAGGTCAGAAGTGCGAACAAACTTCAAAACCCCCTTTTCTCCAGTTTCCTCATGTTCACAGCGATACACCTTGCCAAAAGCACCCTGCCCTATTTTCTCACGTACAGTATACTTTTCACCCCCCATATCGATTTGAGCTGTAAACCACAAACCGTCTGGCGTCAGTTGCTGAGCCTTAAGATTACCTTCTGGCGTCAGTTGCTCGGCCTTAAAAAAACACGGCACAATGACCTTGTCTATATTCTCCAAAAGATGGGTAGCCTTGTTCCCTAACACCTTTTGCAAGCCCGGAAACGAATCCAAATCTTGGATATATTTGGTCAACTTTTGAGTAATCATATCAAGAGCGACCTGCTTGGTTTCGTCACTCCATTTCACATTATTGGCGTTCACTTCTGTTTGGATATTGTTGACCAACATCTCCAGCTTATCCAATTTTCGAGCCGCATATTTTTCGGGACTAAAATGTTTTTGAAAAAAGTTCACCAGATGCCGACACACGTTGAGACGGCGATCCAGTTTTTTGAGCAGATTATCCACCGTCATCGGCGTCTTGGTCACGGCATCCGCATCCACACTATGGGACTCAGACACACTTGCCATCCGAGGGGATGACACCTCCGGCATATCCGAAAACGGTTGAAGCGCGGATTCATCCAAAACATCTAAGGCCCCCTTGAGTGTTGTTGCCAAAGAGGTTGTTGTCTTCGCTGAGCTCACCGTCATACCCGGAGGTGCCTCAACCGTATGTGTATCTGACACATGGCCCAGAGAAGGACGCCCGACATTGAAGGGCGCAGCATTGGGTTGCACAAGTCCCATAAAAATCTCCTTTAAAAAAACAGTGATACAGTATTGTAACTATTTCCTACGCCAGGGGAGCCTTGCCCCCCTGTAGAAAACTGATCGTTACCCACAGGACTGTGCACCACGCATGGGATCCAAAGGGCGAAGCCCTTTGATCCTTTTTTTCTTGCTCGGCTTCGCCGAGCAAGAAATTTGGTATGGGGGGCTGTCGTCCCCCATACCCCCAATTTCGGCCAGCGCTTTTCCTGTGGGTAATGATTAGGTTCCTAGAGGGAGGGGGATCGATTACGTTTGCATAACAAGCCCCAGTTACGGATAGTTCGA
>JAGYJO010000295.1 GCA_018402095.1 bacterium | reverse complement strand
TGTGGCTATTTAGCCTCGAAATTTTATAGGAAGATCCGTTGTATGAACAGTACCAAGGTTTCTTTAACTTATCCAACCCGTTTGAATCGGGACGGCAATCGAAGCAGTGATACCGGTATTCGCAATTTTTACAGCCCTCAATATGATCTTTTGATAAATACCGAACTTCGTTATCAATGATATCAGTCAATTTGTCTTTTTTTAGATTGCCATATACAAATCGACGTTCCATTACACAGGGAAATACATCTAGATTGACTCCGACATAAATTTCTTTCAAGAAGCACTGATGCCCTGATACGTGTGTCGTGACAGATTGCCTGCTAATAGGCCCGGATTTGGTTTTTTTTGTAATTGCTTTTTTTGAAAACATCTCGTAGGTGTATTGTGAGAACTTCCCTCTCCCGGAAAGGCGGACATTGTCTTCTCTAATATTATAGAGACTGTCTTCTGCGGGGGTTCCAATTTCACAAGAACTGGTTTTGACCGCAGAAACTCGAAATGGCACTTCAAATTCTTTTAAAAAGGCTATCCCATCCGTTACTTTTTTGTGAGAACCTGTAACGGTGGTTACCTTGTCATGTTCCTTTGCGTTGTAGGAATGAACAGATAATGCCACGTGGATCTGCTGTTCTTTGAAAAATAGGGCCCAGGATTTATCTATGAATACGCCGTTGGTATAGACTTCGATGAATTTAAACAGCGGGCGTGCGTAGCGGATCATTTCTTTGAGTGTATTGCCTAAGATCATAGGCTCGCCTCCGATAAATTGAATAGCTTCTACGCCAGCTTCTACAAGATTTTTTGCTATTAGAATAAATTCATCTAATTTCATTTTTTCGTAACATTCTGGGCCTGATTCTTCATAGCAAAATGTGCATTTTAAATTGCACTTTCGTGTGATTTCTATCCAGGAAAACGAAATGCTTTTTTTCTGGCGTAACTCTAGAATGTCTTGTAATGGCTTTTTTAGTTTAGAGGGGTGTATGATTTTGCTCTCAATTAAAAACGAGGCTATTTCAAGATCGGTGGAGCTCAGCTTTTCCAATCCATTTTTTTCTTCGACCAAGATGGTTATGACATCTCTTACTTTGTGACTGATATTGTATAAAAAACCTTTTTGAAGGTCATATAAACAAGCTTTCGCGTAACCCGATACTAAAAAAACGTCATTTTCGAGAGTGTAATAGTTCGCATTGTGAACCATGGTTACTATCCGTTTCCAAAGGGGCTACACGTGTTTGGCCCGCAATTGTTGGGGCTACAGTCGTTTGGGCTGCACCACGCATAGGGGGAGCAGTCTGGACCGCACGGTAATGTATCTATTTTGGGTTTTGTATGGCTAACAGTTATTAGCTCAAAGTCTGTTTTGGGAGGAATTATTGGTAGACATTGATTTGTTACAGTATTTGGTTTTTTGTTTTCGTCGTTTTTTTCTAAAAAGTCTTTTCTTATAGGGCTAGCATTTAGGCTCGAATTGATAGGTCTTATTTGCATGTTTTACTCCTTTTTGTATAGAAACTGTTTTTTGAATTATAGTGTTATTTTTTTAAAAAACAACTGTTGTTTTTTTTTTATCTTTATTGACGCGCGTGCTTTTTTTTAGCTGTTGGGACCATCCTGTTTTTGTGCTCTGACCGGTGGT
>JAGYJO010000294.1 GCA_018402095.1 bacterium | reverse complement strand
TGGCGCTCTGTTCCCGTGAGTATCGTTTTGGAACCCTTTAACTCTTCCAGAAAATTTTTAATTTCCATTGTTTTTTGAAATAGATCTACAAGCATTTTTTTGCCCAATGATTGCTTTTTTGTGAAAAATGACTTTAATAACTCTCTCTCTTCTGGAGTTTCACCAATATCTGCCAAGGAAGCATCCGCATCAACAATGAGTCGAAAAAGTCCCGTTGGCATTTTGACTGTCTTGAGACCCTCTCTTAAATTTGGGTTGTCAGTGATGATTCTCATCAAGGACAAACGCGCATCTTCGCCATCGGCACTTTGCATATAGGCAAACAATGCTCCAGGTACAGGTTGCTCATTCAGTATTTCCCCAAGGTTAAACTTTAATTTTCCACCATCACCTCTGGCATGTTCCACAACAGGTTTTGCTTGTGCCGCAACCGCTTTAAAGAAGGCTACCGCAAAGGCACCTTTATACGCAGCTGTATCCATCGTTGGCCATCCCACTTCTGCAACCGCCAATCTAAGCGCTGTCAACGTAAGGGTTCTATCCTGACCACTTTTACACGACACATGATCATGAACCCCACTCAATTCAGCAAACGCCACATCGCCCATTTCCAGCGTCATGACATTTGTGGGTGCTGGAAACACTGTATCAAAGTCACCTTTATGCGCGTTATCCCCCATTATGATCATATAATCCACGAAGGCCTTTTCGGCACCAGAAAGTCTTTTTGCCAAGTCTTTTAATTGCGCTAGATCAGGTGTGGTTTTGTTTAAAATCAACTTGAAATTAGGTGTAAATTTACAACCATCCCCCAGAATATCCTGTTGGTTCCGTAACAACTGAAGCCTATCGGCTAATTGTATATTTCGCTTGTTTATTTTAGTGGTTACATGACGCCCCACCCCCATGGTCCCTCCAGCAAAAGAAGATTGCGATGATTCGGTCAATAACGGTGACGCAATCCGAATAGTACGATTGGTAATGCTATCGATAAACCTCAAAGGGGACTTCACTATAGCCGCATGCGCCTCTGTCAAAGATCTCCAATGATGAATTTCTTCCCCCTTGTCGGAGTCCATGGCTGAAATCAAGTTCGTAGTCATGACTAATACCGGTGCTTGGGTTTCAGTTGGGTCAACAGAATACCCACTGGTCTGAATATAGAGATGCACACCCTGTTCTCTAAAAAAGGTGTTTAATTGTTGTGCCTCTTCTTTGGTGATCTTCGTATCAGACTTAAAGGCGGAAACAAGATCACCCATATCCACCGTACTGTCACCCCATTGAATCGTTGGCAATGGCGTTTGATCCAAGACACAGGTTAATTTTTGATATTCTTGCCACGCCGCACTTCCCACAACAGCTGTCATTTTAGCGGTGCTATTAAATCGCGCACTTCGAGAAAATAGGCTGGTGTCTGTTTGTACGCCCAAATGATTGGCCGTCAATATACCATTTTGACCTTTTTCGTCACTCACGTGAGCCACTTTCCACGTTAATCCTTGAATTGTAGCCGTCACAAGCGCTTTCAATGTAACGTTGCCTACACCGTTTGCGTGACAATGGTCTAACAACGTCTTCACGTCAGCATTCATTGTCTTTTTATATGCTGGAGACAAACGGCTATAGTCTTGATCTAACGCGGCATCCCCCGAACTTAATAGTTTGGCCA
>JAGYJO010000293.1 GCA_018402095.1 bacterium | reverse complement strand
GCGTGAACGCCGCGAGAAGAAACCCCGAAAGTACGGCGAATAGCATGATGATTTTAGGATAGCGGACGCTCAGACTCTAGACAAGTATGTACCCTCGTTCTGAAATGCGTTATAAAAATGGAATGGTGTATTTTTTGTGCTGAAGTGTAAGCAAGTTGCTGTTTTTTCTGGAAAAACGAATCCTGTAACATCGGGTCGGAAGCTTCTGAATACTTTGGAATACAGGTTTTTGGGACGCATATCTGATCTCGAAGATTCGATCCATTTGGAAAAAATGAGAGACATGTTTGCCCAAAACGTTGTAAGTGACTGTGTATCTCAGTATTTGCATCATCCCGTGTTCATGACATCCAAAGAAGAGCGCCTGTCTTTTCGTATTCACCACTTCATGGCGTTTTTGGATGACTATTACAGACCTCATCCTGATAGGGATAGTGAGAAAGTGTCTATCAAATTACGTTTCTTGAAAGACGTTGTGTGTCTGACGAAAGACTGGAAACCGCTTTCTTTTCCGGCGCTTAGCAGCTTGGGGCTTTGCTTTGGGTTACGTTCCAGAGGCAGAGTTTTGGATACTTCGTCCAATAAATCACAAGCTGTTGTGACGATTGGTGACAAACGTATTGTGGCCGATAACCGTTATTTTCTGGGAAAAGGCGTTTATGGATCTGTCAAAACAGGGACTGTTTATTCTGGGGAAAAGGCTGAGTCTGTCGCGATAAAACGTATACGTATATCTGAAAACAGGCTACCATCATCGAGAGATCTACGCATGTTTGCTATTGCCATCCAAGAGGCTGTATTACCTAGTATTCTGGGTACTCACCCTCATATTATGCCTGTTCACGATTTTTATTTTTATCAAGATGGCAAAAAGCCGAAGGCGCCAAAGACCCAAATCCGAGGTGAGGGTTTTGACTTAAAAGTTGCCCTTGTTATGCCCCGCGCTAGGTATAATGGACAACGTGTTTTGTCTATGACTGTCCCTTTTAACACTGTTAACGCTGGCGTAAAAGTACTGTTGGATGCGGCTAAGGGGCTGGCTCATATGGAAAGCCATTCTTATGTTCATAATGACTTTAAATTCGCCAATATTTTGTTATTCAAAGAGGATAGGGCCTGCTTGGCCGATTTCGGTAATAGCCATCGTTTGGGTGATAGTGTTTCTTCCTATGCAATAGGGGGGGCGTTTCCTTCTCCCGAAGCTATTACTGCACGTATCGCGCCGAAGTCCAGTGACGGCTATACGAAACTAGACAGTTTTTCATTTGGCGTGGAGTTGTATCACTTGCTGTACCATAAAATTCTTCATGCGGGTACGCGTATCCAAAAATCAAGAGATCCGAATGGGTCGCTCGTTTACTGCCGTTATGTCGCAGATCATATGAACGGTTATTTGGAGCCAACGACGGTGTATGACCCTGTGCAGAAAACAACTGTGCAACAGCCAGCGAATCCTGTCATGGGTTTCCTCGCAGAGGCAGAAGAAGATTGTAAGCGCTTAGAGAAACTTTTTTGGAAACCTGAAGATAGGTTTGTTTTTGACTTGGGCACATTAACCCGAGCGTGTTTGTCCGCGGATCCAGAAAACAGGCCCTCTATGCAAACTATTGCGTTGCGGCTACAAACCATTTGGGATTCGTTGGGAAAATAAAGAGTGCCTAACGGCTATAGCCTTAATC
>JAGYJO010000292.1 GCA_018402095.1 bacterium | reverse complement strand
ATCTTGTTCACCACGAATTTTCAGATAATGATCATAACGCGCCTGAGACAAAGATCCCGTTAAAAGCGCAGCTCTAACGTCACACGCCGTTTCTGAGACATGACGACAGTCCCGAAAGCGACAACCAGCACCAAGCTCTGTAATATCGTCGAAAGCCTGATCCAACCCCTCTTTAGACTCATCCCAAACTTGGGCCTCACGAACACCTGGGGTGTCTATCACAATGCCGCCAGAAGGCAATATCAAAAGTGTTCGACTCGTGGTGGTATGATAGCCTTTATAATCAGCCTCTCTCACAGACCTTGTCTTTTGCACATCGCCGCCCATCAATGTATTGATCAACGAGGATTTCCCAACACCCGAAGCGCCTAAAAAGGTATAGGTTTCTTGCGGATATATAGAAGACAAGAGATCCGATATCCCCAACGACAAGGGGATACTCGTCGCGATAACCGGCTCTGAAAAACGCTGCATAACAGCCAAAACCTGATCCGTAGAGGCGTCACTCAAATCTGCCTTTGTCAAAAGGATGGTACACGCAATCTCATTCTGAGCACACAAAACAACCATACGCTCCAGACGATTCATATTGAATTGCGACGGATCCAAACTATGCACCACAAACACACGGCTCAAATTGGTCACCAAGGTATGTGCCTGTGTTTTTTTGCCTGGTACTTTTCGAGACAATTCATTTTTCCTAGGAAGCACACTCAAAATCAATGAAAAATCCTGAGCGGGATCCAACACCACCCAGTCCCCTACTTTCGGCAACTGACTGACATTTTTGTTTTGACGCAACTTCCCAGTGATTTTACAAAGACGCTCACCAAACTCCCCCATCACACGATAATGATGCTTGAGCTCCTCTATGACACGACCAACAGAACTACCGAAAGGAACGCTATCACCGAGAGGCCATCCCAATGCGTGTAAATTCATAAAGGACGAGATATACCTGAGACGCTGAAAAAAGAACCATTTTCAACGCTCAGACAAACGGAAGGACTTGTAATAATGGTATTTCTCATTAAGCCGTGATAACACGAATAGAATTAATCCCATTGGATTCACCAATAGGAATTCCAGCCGTCACCACCAAAGTGTCACCTTTTGTGATATACCCCAAAGAACGGGCTTCCTTAACCGCTTGAGAGATCATATCCGTCCAACGGTGAATCTCCTTGAAAGTCTTGGGCATCATCATCGGAATCACACCCTTAAACAGAGACATACGACGACAAACAGCCTCATCATCGGTTGGTGAAATAATGGGCATAATCGGATTCAGCTTTGACGCAATCAAAGAGGTGTTCCCCGAACTGGTAAAAGCCATAATAGCGCGCGCATTGTTTTCTTCTGCAATTTGATCCGCGGCTTTACAAATAGATGTTGCGGTCGTTTTTGTATGAAATATATGTTTTTTCAAAGGACCTGTCTGCTTGATGTGAATCATATGCGAATCCGTTGCTTCACAAATTTCAGCCATCACCTTGATGACATTGGCAGGATCAATCCCAACCGCTGTTTCCCCAGACAGCATGATCGCATCACATTTGTCATAAATAGCATTTGCAACATCAGAAACCTCTGCCCTGGTAGCTGTCCTAGAAAGAATCATACTCTCTAACATTTGCGTCGCGACAATCACTGGCTTAATACGCTGATTGGCTTCACGAATAATCATCTTCTGCGCTTTGGG
>JAGYJO010000291.1 GCA_018402095.1 bacterium | reverse complement strand
CCTTACCCAGCTCCAAGAGGAATTTGGTGATATGCGTGACAAGTTGTTTCTCTATATCCCGCTCGTTGTAGGGCTTTGTCATGGTTAGAAAATCAAAAGTATACGGATCTTTGATCGTCTGCTGAGCAAGATCAGATTGTGGTTCGGACAGTGTTTCTTTGAAATTACTAATAGCCGTTCCTTGTCTGGCAAAAAGGTCAGATTTGATTTGCAATGCCAACACATCGCGGCTCCAGCCATTTTCGATGGTTTCACTGATGTAGAACAGTGTCTCCTTGCTGTTTTTTATCTTACCAATCAGCATTTTGATATGGCCCCACGGAAGACGCCTCATCAATTTGTATGTCTGCTTTTTTGTACTTGATGCCAATTCGTCCCCAGTCTGGGGACCGATTGGGCTTTTGATTTTGTTCCTGACTTGGGGCCAGTTCTCGATATACTCGAAAAAGAGGCGACAGTATTTCAGATTGGTTACAGAAAAACCCTGCATATCGGGGAATTCCTTTTTTAAGTCTGCCGAAAGATGTTCCAGGAATTTACTCCCCCAAATTGCATTCTTACGGGAAATCATCCGCCCCATGTCAAAATAAAAGTCGATCAATATACTATTGGCAGCCAAGGCTGCATGAAGCTGAACAGAACGTATTTTAGTTTTCAGATTTTTCAGCCATGCAATATAGTCATCGCTTTTGGCGAATACTGAGTTGTTGTTTAATTCATCCTTCATCTTTCATTCCTCCTTTTTCCTACCTTGTGCATTATGGGGGGAATGAGCTGGAATTGTGCTTTGCCAAAGTCTGCCAAGATCTCGCTGAGGCAGTCCATCATGAGGGTGAAATCGTCTTGGATTTGCTGGAAGCCTTGTTCGAGGAGGGTGTTTATTCTGTGTTTTGTGCTGTTGGTCATGTTAAAACTTTCCAATGACCGCCTTTTGTAGTGCCTGTACGGTGAACACGTCCCATTCTGCGTAGCTTCTCGAGGTGGTATCGGATCCCTGAAACACTTAATGATAGGGTTGTTGCCAAGTCGTGTTGTCTACATTCGTGGGCTATTTTTTCAATGCCGCGACCCCAGGATTCTATATAGCCTGCACGAAAAAAAGCGGATGCAAGCAAAGGGTTGAAAGGGTGAGAGGGATGTTTTTCAATTAAACTATCCAGTGTCCATCTTTCCGGCAAGACGCCGGGATTCCAGATGACTATTTTATCTTCGTATACGCTAATTTGGATGGGAATACCGCTGCTGTAATCTTTGTGAATAATGGCGTTGAGGATGGCTTCACGCAAGGCTAGTTTGGGAAATAAGTATGTTTCTACCCGTTGCAGCCCATCGTAGCTGATGTAGGCCTTGAGATACTTTGTGTATAAAAGTTCCATTGTTTTTTCCACTTGGGAAAAAAGGTCTCCTGACAGTTCATCGTTTGGAATGGAGACGAGAAGATCTTCTGGATCTTTGATGCCTATGGCTACACCTTTGTCGTTTTTCCCGAGTACCAAGACGCCGCCCTCTGCGTTGGCGAATCCGCAAATCCAGCGAAGGTAGTCATCTCTCCAGGATTCTTTCCATTCTATATGCGGATGTTCTGTCATAGGCGCTATTGTAACTGGTTTTTAGAAGGTGGGTACAGGGGGGGAGATTTGAGACTCTCTCTTAGTTGAGCGAATTTCTTAACTGGGGGCAGTATACTGCTGCTCTGTTAAATCTTTCC
>JAGYJO010000290.1 GCA_018402095.1 bacterium | reverse complement strand
GAGAAATACAGAATTTCCACTTGTACAATCGGGGCACCTCGGGGCACAATAACGGACTGGTCGCCGGGGTGGTGAAATGGTAGACACGACGGACTTAAAATCCGTTGACCCTAAACAGTCGTGCCGGTTCGAGTCCGGCCCTCGGTACCACAAGGGACTATTGCAAATGCTTTGCGCAGGAGTCCCTACAAGCCAACAGAGAGGCTATCGATGCCACAGCCCACACACCAAGCCTTCGCCATGCTCTGTCACGAATTGGCGCATCTAGGTCAAAACGAAGCCCAATCTGAAGCGTGGCACCTACTCACCAACGCAAGTGAGATGAGCAAAACAAAACTCCTAACACACTGGCGAGACCCTATAGACGTTCTCACCGCAAAAAAGTTAGCCCGTCTATTAAAAAAACGAAAAGCAGGGCAACCGTTAGCCTATATTTTGGGAGAATGGTCTTTTTATGGACATCCCATCGCGATTCACAAAGGCGTCCTCATCCCAAGACCTGAAACAGAACTCCTGGTCAGTGTCGTAGACGCTTTACTTCAAAAAGACATGTATCTCTTTGAACTCGGCGTTGGCAGCGGTGCCATCCCCATGGCACTGGCCATGATACAGCCCATCACCTATGAAGGCTGGGATGTCAGCAAACGCGCCATCAGCAATGCCCACATCAACCTTGCCCCACACACAGACAGCCAGATACAGATACACCACCAAAGTTTTTTCGCCAAAACAGCCAACTGGCGAAAAAAAATAGCCGGAAAAGCACCCACCTTACTCATCAGCAATCCGCCCTACATCCCACCGCAAGATATAGCAGATCTCCAATCAGAAGTACGCAATTACGAGCCCAAACGCGCCTTGGTGGGCGGCCACGACGGACTTTCATTTTATCGTCGCCTCTGCAAGGCCTATCTCTCAGAACCACACCAAAACCAACGGTTTATGGTACTCGAAGCCGGCATTCACCAGAGACCCGCGATTGATGCACTACTCAGCACCTATCCCCGGTACACATGGACGTGGCACCAAGATCTCGAAGGCATTGACAGGGTCGTCGCCGTGAAACCAGCGTAACGGTCACCAACTATCGTTCTTTCTCATGTAGACGTGCTAAAGTTCACATTATGAATACTACACACAAAAACGTCCTCGGCGAACCGCTTCAATCTTGCTGCACAGACCCTCTAACCGGCTTTTATAGGACAGGCTATTGCCAAGTCGGACCCGAAGATATCGGCGTCCACGCTGTTTGCATCGAAGTCACATCCGACTTCTTGGCTTTTTCCAAGGAAGCAGGCAACGATCTTTCCACACCCATGCCGCATTACGGATTCCCAGGACTCCAACCGGGCGACAGATGGTGTCTCTGCGCCTCACGGTGGCAGGAATCCCTCGATGCAGGCATTGCCCCACCCGTTTATTTGGCAGCAACACATGCACTGGCCTTAGAACACAGTACCCTTCAAGACCTAAAACGCCATGCATTGGATGTAGATATAAACGATTTATTAGGCGATCTCCAGAACAAAAACAAATAAACCCACCCAAAACAAACCAAGCAAAGCAAATAGGCACCAAGAGCCAAACAACCCACCGCTAAAACGCAATCAAAAACAGAGGCCAGGCCACCCTTCTTTAACTAAACCCCAAAGACGTCAAGCCTTTGACACTCAAAAAATGCTAATGCATTCCCCAGTCTGATCCCACAG
>JAGYJO010000029.1 GCA_018402095.1 bacterium | reverse complement strand
TAAATCTCAACTGCATTTTTCGGGATTAAGGGGTCACACCTCCGGTGTTTACCCTCATGGCACACAAAACAGAAAAAACAGTTGCAATTTATAGTACGCTTTTTCGATAACCAAGTATCAGGTTCATGAGGAGCCTCTGTTGAAAGGACTATACTATGCAAGCAATTCAGCTCACGACCTCTCCGCTTCACAAAACAGACGCCACCCCCATCAAGAGCTCTCCGAAAACACCGGAATCTGAAATCAAACATTTATTACAAACTGCGCCTGGCACCTTTGAGGAACGCATAAAAAAACACACCCAATTGGCACAAGGCTTGCCCAAAGAAAAAGTCCTTGAGATCTACAAAGAGTATCCCGCATTGGGATCCAGGGTCGTGGCCAACTTATTCAAATCAGATAGCGTACAAACCCAGTTCGAGCAAAAAACAACAGCGGCATATACGCGTTTTGAAACCATGCACAGAAACGCACTGGCCCACGACGCCTCGCTCAGACAACAAGTAGCAGCAGATCTAAGGTTCATCAAACAAGAAACCAAAACCCAGGCCTCAGCCGTTCCAGCTAAACAGGTTAGTCTTTGCAACAAATGTGCATTCCAAGCCACCCTCCCCAGCGTCACGCCAGGCACCATTGCCCTTTTTATCCGAGACGTCGAAACAAGTCCTAAAAAGTACCCCCTATTAGATGCCAGAGTTGACTTAAAACCTATTTATGAGAACGCATTTTTAGAAGACCGTGTTTTATTTAGCTTTGCAAAGTTTATGGGCTATGGTCGCGTAGAGGTCCAAGACACAACAGGGGTCTCGAAAAAAGCAACAGGACAAGATCGCTATGCCTATGATTTGTCACAAGAAGGTAAAACGCTACAGGTAAAATATACCCCTGGACACTGGTCTCACGTCGGGGTTCGGTAACCCCACAGACACCAAGCCCCTTTTCCGTAGATTCTGCGACTACGCCCAGAATGACGGAGGGCGGTGGGTTTGCCCCCTTCTCCCTTGGGGAGAAGGGCTGGGGATGAGGAAGGGCTTGTTTTACAAGGCGGCCTTTTGATTTAAAACAGCCTTGATTTCCTGTAAATTCAACCGCTTTGATTTCAAGGCATGAATCTCCTGAACCCGTGCCACCATATCCACATGGTAGAGCTGATACCCCGCAGCTGTGATCTCAGCGATCTCGAGCAACCCTTCTTTGGTCCAATGTCGTATCGTGGAATTGCTTTCACCTACCCGTTTTGCGAGTGCACCGATTTTGAGGAGTGGTGTTTCGGGATCACTGTCATAGCTATCTTCCTGTAGTGCTTTGAGGTAAATGTCTAGTGACCGGTCAACGGCCTTCATGATCACTGTGAGATAGGCGTCTTTGGAGCCTCCCAGTTGGGCTGTTTCCAATGCCCCAATATAGGCCAATCGATCACGGGTACGAATAATGGCCGGCGGATACCCCAGCAGCATCAAAATTAAATTCATGAGCAACCTGGCTGTACGTCCATTGCCCTCCACAAAGGGGTGGATAGTGACCAATTGGTAATGGGCTTCCGCCGCAAAGACAACAGGGTGCATGCCCTCCGATATCCGTAACCACTGCAAAAAAGCATCCATCAGATCAGGCACTTTGCGTGGATTTGGCAAAATGACCGTTGAGCCAGAAATACGTACTGGCACATTGCGATAATGACCAGCATGCTGGTCATGAATTCCTTTTAAGATAAGCTCATGGAGATACAAAATATCTTGTGAGGACAAAGACGCGGGCACTCTCTGTACCTGCGCCTTCACCCAGTCAAGGGCATGGGCATGGTTCGTCGCTTCCAAATGTTCGGCCAGGGATTTCCCCCCAACGGTTAACCCTTTTTCTACAACCAAGGCTGTCTCTCTACGGGTCAGGGTATTCCCTTCGATGGCGTTACTCGTATAGGTCAGCTCAACCCGAAACCAGTCTTCCAGATTATGTACCAGTATCGGTGGCAGCGGTCTATACCCATCCAAAATCAGCTTCTTCTCTGTGAGTTTATCAATATTCATAACGCAAACAATAAACCATCACCTTATGGTTTGCAATGAAACACACACTACCCCGTCACCGTAGGGCGGGGTGGTCGTGCTAGACTTGTGGACAAAACTCAGTCTGTAGAAATTAATTTGTAACTGTCTACCCCTACGGGGGTGCTGGGGGCGAAGCCCCCGAAAAAAAAACATCTTTTCTCGGCTTCGCCGAGAAAAGAAAAAGATTTCAAAGGGCTTCGCCCTTTGGATCCTCTTAGGGCTAGATAGTTACAAACTCCGAAAAAAAACTTCTTTCGCTCAGCAAAGCTGAGCGAAAAGGGAGGATTAACAAAGGGCTGACGCCCTTTGGATCCCACTTACCCCCCCCCTGGCGTAGGAATCGCTTACAAGAAGGTTCGTAGCAAATGCGCCTTGCACCCCAATCACACTTCGGTATAATGGCGGACATGCGAAACTTAAAAATTGCAATTATCGGACTAGGCAACATGGGAAAATACCATGTCAAACATAGCCAGACTATTCCAGGCGCAGAGCTGGTTGCTATTTGCGATACAGACCCCGAAAGGGTTCGCCTAGCACAAGAATCCGCCCCAGGCGTCCCAGGATTTACGTCAATTGCGAGCATGCTCGCCGCCGTAACTGTCGACCTAGCATGTGTCGTTGTCCCAACATTTCTTCACGCCAAAATAGCCGGTGAACTTTTAAGCCATGGCGTTCACGTTCTAGTAGAAAAACCTATCGCCAGCACCATTCAAGAAGCCGAATCCCTCATACAAATAGCAATCGAAAACAAAAAAAGGCTTTTCGTCGGACATGTCGAATACTTCAATCCCGCAACACAAGCATTTTTCAATCACATTAAAACGAACAGCTTCGGCCAAATCTATCAAATATGCGCGCGAAGATGGAGCCCTATGCCGATGCAAATCACAGACGCCAACGTCATCATTGACCTTTGCATTCATGACTTACACATCGTCGCGCAGCTGATCGCAGAATCACCAACACACACCACATGGCACAGCAAATCACATGTCCTCGATAACCGTGCGGATGCCGCAACCGGAATTTTACACTTTCCAACAGCAATGGCCTGCATTGATGCCAACTGGGTATCCTCTGCAAAAGTACGTGACATGGAAATCGTCGCTCAAAACGGTGTCGCAAAAATAGACCTCTTAAACCAACGCTTATTTATTAGCAGCCCCAACCAGCCAGAATGGACCGAAACAGCCATCACAAAAGCATGGCCACTGGAAACAGAACTTACACATGTTCTTCACGCCATACGTACGGGAGCCCCCTCCCCGATAGATGCAAAAGAAGGGCTACGCGCTCTCCAGTTTTGCCAATAACCCCACCCTCGAATTACGCCCTATAAATTGTCAATATTCAGGGCATCGTGTAATATCCAAGGTGACCTCCCGATAAACACATGTATTGTCTATTTGATGCCATTAAAGGCTGTTAAGGGTTTTACTCATGCATTATTATTTCTCCTCAGAGTCTGTCAGTGAAGGCCACCCAGACAAACTCTGTGACCAAGTGTCAGATGCCATTTTAGACGCGGCATTAACACAGGACCCCAATAGCCGTGTAGCAGCAGAGACATTTGCCACCACCGGCTTGATTTTGGTGGGTGGTGAAATCACCACAAAAGCACAGTTAGATATTCAGTCCATCGTCAGAAAAACAGTAGCCGACATTGGTTACACAAATCCGGAATTTGGAATCGATGCGAATAGCTGCAGTGTTCTGAATGCTATTCACGGACAATCGCCTGACATCGCACAGGGTGTCAACGAAGGCGAAGGATTATTCAAGGCGTTAGGTGCCGGCGATCAAGGTATGATGTTTGGGTATGCTTGCAAACAAACAGAAACACTTATGCCGCTACCTATTTATCTCGCACATCGCTTGGTTCAAAAATTGGCTACGCTCCGGAAATCTGGAGATATCCCATATCTGAGACCCGATGCAAAAGCGCAGATCAGTCTTGAATACAACGACCGCACGGTCAAAAGCGCGCATACCATTGTGGTTTCAACACAACATGCGCCAGATGTTTCCCAAGAACAAATCGCTAAAGATGTCACAGAGCATGTCATCAAAGCAATCATTGCCCAGAACATCTTCTCACAGAAAATACCCGTTTTCCAGTCAATGATCAACAGGGCGTTTTGTTTATTGGGCGGACTATCTGGCGACACAGGTCTAACCGGACGTAAAATCGTAGTCGATACCTATGGCAGTGGGCACCTCAGGGGTGGCATTTTCCGGTAAAGATTTCACAAAAGTCGATAGATCGGCCGCTTACATGGCCCGCTATATCGCAAAAAACCTGGTAGCCGCAAATCTGGCCGATGAAGCCGAAATCCAACTGGCCTATGCCATTGGGGTGGCGGAACCGGTATCCATTATGGTGAACACACGTGGAACAGCTCGCGTCCCAGAAGAAAAGCTCACCGCCCTTGTACGGGATCTTTTTGATCTCACCCCAACGGGAATTGTAAAAACGTTGGGACTTCAGCGTCCTATTTTTAAACAAACTGCAGCTTATGGTCACTTTGGAAGAGATGATATTTCACTACCATGGGAGGAAACAAACATGGCAGATACTTTAGCCACACGTATAGGACTAACATCCAAAGCGTAAGTTAAATCAAAATCAGCTTGCGGGTCATCCGCAATCCAAGTGATCCTTGTCTCTACAAAGGTCATTCATGAAACAAGATCAGATCCCCGTCTTCGCGCTAGCCTTGGAAGAAGCCAAGGTTCAGCATGATCCAGAAATCACAGAAAAACTGATTCGCTATCTGGCCGATCAGCATATGTCGATTTGCACAGCAGAGTCCGTCACCGGCGGCGCTATCGCAAAAAGACTTTGTAGTGTTCCTGGCGCTTCGGAAGTTTATATGGGAGGTGCGGTTAGCTATAATCTCCGCCTCAAATTACAATGGTGTGGCGTCACACCAAAAACCATACAAACCCATGGCGAAGTCAGCGCGCATACCGCGATAGAAATGGCCAGTGGCACACGGAAAGTGTGCAATACCTCTGTCGCCATTTCTACCACGGGATTTGCCGGCCCTACGACACCACAAACGACACTACCTATCGGTACTGTTTTTGTAGGCTTGGACATCCAAGGTAAAACTATCGTAAGGCATCTGACCTTTTCAGGTACCCGCACAGAAATTCAAGAAAAGGCAGCACAAGCCGCCTTGGTCCTTTGCTACGAACACCTATCTCAGAACTAACCTTTAAAACGGAGGAACCCCACATGGACGACAATAAAGAAAAAGCATTACAATTTGCCATCAGCCAAATCGAAAAAGCCCACGGTAAAGGCGCCATCATGAAACTTGGCGACTCCACAAGAAACAACATCTCGACGATTTCTTCTGGGGCATTATCCTTGGATCTCGCATTGGGAGTCGGGGGATATCCCTGTGGCAGAATCATCGAAATTTACGGACCAGAATCATCTGGAAAAACAACGCTTTCATTACACGCGATTGCTGAAAGTCAGAAAAAAGGCGGCACCTGTGCCTTTATCGACACAGAACACGCACTAAACTCAGCTTACGCTGAAGCGCTAGGCGTCAACCTTGGGAGCCTCTTTATTTCTCAGCCCGATTACGGCGAACAAGCCTTGGAAATCGCAGAAACACTGGTTCGTTCAGGTGCAATGGATATCATCGTCATTGACTCCGTAGCGGCATTGGTACCCAAGTCCGAAATAGAAGGCGATATGGGCGACCCACAAATGGGCATGCAAGCACGACTCATGTCACAAGCACTCAGAAAACTAACCGCCATTGTCAGCAAATCAAATACGATCGTTATCTTCGTCAACCAAGTACGCGATAAAATAGGCGTCATGTTTGGCAGCCCAGAAACAACACCTGGTGGCCGCGCGCTAAAGTTTTACTCATCCGTTCGGATTGATATTCGTCGTACAGACTCCATTAAGTCCGGCGTCGATATCACTGGCAACAAAGTCAAAGTCAAAATCGTCAAAAACAAAGTCGCGCCACCCTTCAAATTCACTGAACTCGAAATCGAATTTGGAAAAGGGGTTTCTGCAGAAGCGGACATTCTCGACCTTGGGCTACATTTCAACATTGTAGAAAAAAGTGGCACATGGTTCTCCCTCTATGGCGACAGAATGGGCCAAGGCAGAGAAGCGGCAAAACAATATCTCAAAAACAACACCGAAGTTTACGCACGCCTTGAAAAACAAATCCGTGAATTGGTAGCCAAAGTACCCGTCACAGAAATCTTGAAGGAGACAATTTAATGCTAGGCATTATCGCAACACTCATCATTGTCGTAGGTGCAGCCATCACAGTTGCGCTCTACATCACACGAAAAAAATCACTACAAACACACATTCAATCTGTCGAAACAGAAAATGCGAAACGCATTGAAGTCGCTCAAAAAGAAGCACAAAGTGTCCTGACCAAAGCCCATTCGGCCGCACAAGATATTCTTGCGAAATCACGGATTGCAGCCGAAGAAGAAAGCAAGGTCAAAAGACAATCGCTAACCCAAATCGAACAACGCGTCATGCAAAAAGAGAAGCATTTGGACTCTAGAGAATCGCGCCTTGTCGAAAAAGAAGATGTCTTGAATCAAGAAATCGAACAGGCCAAACAACACAAGCGCAAACAAGAAACCATCATCAATGAACTCTCAGCAAAGCTGGAACACGTTGCTGGGTTTTCTGCGGAAGAAGCCAAACAGATGCTTTTGGCAAACGTCGAGAGAGATGTCCGTCAACGCGCTGGAAAAATGATCAAAGACATCGAAGATCAAACCAAAAAAATAGCCAATCGCCGTGCGAAAGAAATCGTCACGGATGCGATTCAACGCACAGCAGTAGACCACGTCATGCCAGCAACGACAGCGGTTGTGCAACTACAAGATGACGACATGAAGGGTCGGATCATCGGGCGGGAAGGACGAAACATTCGTGCCTTTGAATTTGTCACCGGTGTCGATGTCATTATTGATGACACACCGGGAGCTGTCATTTTGTCATGTTTTGATCCAATCCGTCGGGAAGTTGCCCGTATGGCACTCGAGAAACTTGTCGCTGACGGCAGAATACACCCAGCACGTATCGAGGAAATGGTCGAAAAATCACGCAAAGAGCTCCAAGATGTCATTCGTGAACATGGTGAACGTGCAGCAGACACCATCGGACTTCAGTTTCACCCTAAAATCATTGAGCTTCTCGGAAAACTCCATTACAGAACCAGCTACGGTCAAAATATTTTGGCCCACTCACTCGAAGCGGCGCATATGGCAGGGATCATGGCCGAAGAGCTCAAGGTCAATGTTGCCCTCGCCAAACGCGGCACCATGCTACACGATATCGGTAAGGCATTGGACTTCGAACAAGAAGGTTCCCATGATGATTTGGGTAAAGAAATTTGTATCAAATATGGTGAATCAGCCGAAGTCATCAACTGTATTATGGCCCACCATGAAGGGGAAGAACCAGATACGATTGAAGCCGTTCTCGTTATGATGGCAGATGCCATCTCTGCGGTCAGACCTGGTGCAAGACGTGAATCATTAGAAACCTATGTCAAACGACTGGAAAAGCTCGAAGCCTTGGCCTATTCCTTCGAAGGTGTTGAAAAAGCCTACGCTATCCAAGCGGGTCGTGAAGTACGTGTCATCGTCAAACCAGAAATCGTCGATGACTCTAGCACACACAAACTCGCGTTTGATATCGCCAAAAGAATTGAAACTGAAATGGACTATCCCGGCGAAGTACGCGTATCCATCATTCGCGAAACACGGGCCAGCAGTATCGCCAAATAAATGCGGAATATACTTTTTATTGGTGACATTGTCGGAAAACCTGGCAGGGAGATGGTTCACAACTATCTCCCTGCACTCAAAAAGAAATATGCGATTGATCTCACGATCGCCAATGTAGAAAATTCTGCTGGTGGATTTGGGATCACGCACAACATTCTCAAAGAATTGTTAGCCGCAGGCATCGACTGTGCAACCACCGGAAACCACGTCTATGACAAAAGAGACATGCTCACCCAACCATGGCCAGACAAGTTGGCTAGACCGGCAAATCTTCCTGGTGATCATCCCGGAAAGAAGGTCCTCTACATTGACTTCAACGGCACCAAAATAGCCATTGTCAATTTATTGGGCCGTGTTTTCATGAGTCAAATGGTGGACTGCCCCTTCCGCTGGATGGACACCCATTTACCCGAAATACAGGCCAAAACACCCAATATCTTTGTTGATTTTCATGCCGAAGCCAGCTCTGAAAAAGAAGCCTTTGGATGGCATATGGCCGGACGTGTCTCCGCTGTATGTGGAACCCATACCCATGTCGCCACCGCCGATGAACGCTTATTGGGACAACATACAGCGTTTATTTCTGACACCGGCATGACTGGCCCTGCAGACGGCATCTTGGGTATGTCTCGAGAGCCCATTATCCAACGGTTTCTCGATCAAAAGCCCGTCAGATTTGAAGTATCTGAAGGGGTTGAAAAAATGCTCAATGCCGTTACAATAACAGTAGACTCCAAAACAGGTATTGCACACCAGATTGCCAGAGTCCACATATCCGCATGACATCCTCTAAAATCATTTTACTAGGCGCATCAGACGCTACTCAAAAACTCATTGAATGGGCCACGAGTGGGCACTTTTCTATTATCAGCCACCCCACTTTTTCGTCAGAGCTACTAGTAGGCGCATCATTAGTACTATTCTGGCCTCAAACAGTCTCAGAAATCATAAGTACAATCCAATCACAAGAGATCCCCCATACTATGTATACTCAGTCCAGATGAACTGGAAACACACCAAGAGTTACTCAAAAATGACAAAACAGACTACATTATCCAGCCATTCTATCCTCAAGACTGCCTCTTTCGAATCACAAAAAATGCCTTACCACCAATACCGCAAGTCTTGGCCGCACTGTTTGATCCAAGAGGCCTCATCCCCGAAGAAACCCGCAAAAAATGGCAGCAACTTGGCATCGAGATACATACATTCATACAAGACAAGCCTCTGTTGGCTTTCATAAAAAGCAACACACCAGACATTGTCATCTGTGATGCTGCACTGCCCACACACAATGCAGAGATACTTCTCGAGTCACTCAAAAGTAAAAACATTCCTATTTTCAGTCTATTTGCAGAGCAATCACTCACTCAATTAGAAAACAATAGCTTGTACCACCAATCAGAGGATTACAGCATGGCACCATTCGAAGCAGATGCCTTGCTACTACGGATCAAACGTATTCTTAAAAAAAAACTCCCCCCGAGACAACAAAAGGCACATCCCAAAACGACTAACAACGGAGATAAACCCTCCTCACAAAATGGCAACACGCCTGCGCTCATGAGCCATGTCAATGTCACTCTAAACCATGAAATCAGAAGCCCGCTTACCAGCATTCTGATTGGGGCACAAGTCCTCAAAAAAAAGTCAAAAGAAGACTCCCAAGCCTATCAAATTGCCAAAGAAATCGAAGACGCATCCAGACGCATTCAAAAAACATTGGACGATTTTAGCCAGGTTAAGAATGTGGTCATCGACGATTATATCAATGGGATCAAAATGCTAAATTTAAAACGATCCCGTCAATCTGAATCAGAAGGAAACGGAACATGCTAGAAGCCCAAGACTTAACAAAACGCTATAAAGACAGAACGGTCGTCAACGGCGTCTCCCTCTCTATGAAGCAGGGCGAGGTCGTGGGGCTTCTCGGACCCAACGGAGCAGGCAAAACAACAACTTTTTATATGCTCATTGGATTGGTCAGCCCGGAAAAAGGAAATGTCTTCTTCAATGGCAACGATATCACAAAAACGCCCATGTATCAGCGGGCACGTATGGGTATTGGTTACCTCCCACAAGAGTCTTCTATTTTCAAAAAACTAACCGTTGAAGAAAATATTTATATTTTATGGGAAATAGTCAAAACAATCCCCAAATCCCAATACAATGAGCGGCTCGAAGAACTACTCTCCGAAATGGGACTCATGCATCTCAGACATGCCCGTGGTGTCGAGCTATCCGGTGGTGAAAAAAGACGCGTAGAAATCGTCCGCGCATTGGCCACAAACCCATCATTCATCCTACTCGATGAACCGTTTGCAGGGATTGACCCGATTGCCGTCAACGAAATCCAACAAATCATTCTCAAACTCAAAGAAAAAAACCTGGGCATTATCATCACAGACCACAATGTGCGAGAAACCCTGGCCATTACAGACAGGGCCTATATTATCCATCAGGGGAAATTACTGTTGTCTGGAAACTCTGACACCATTGCTGATGATCCTACCGCCAGAAAGTTTTATCTGGGCGAGAATTTTTCACGCTGATGCTACGTATTTTAGACCGCTATTTGCTCAAAGAATTGATTGGGCCTTTTTTATTTGGGATCGCCGCATTCACCTTTATTCTCTCTGGCAGTACCGTCCTGTTTGCGCTCATCGGGGAAGCGGTCCGCAACAATATCCCCATGACCATCATCATGCAGCTCTTTCTCTACAAACTCCCCTACATGATCGTGCTATCTTTCCCGATGTCCACACTATTGGCCACCATCATTGCCTTTGGCCGACTCAGCGCAGACAGTGAAATCATGGCCTTTCGTGCTGGCGGCATTGCCTTTAGCCGGTTGGTCACCCCTATTTTCATCACCGGTCTTTTGGTAAGTCTCACGACCATTTGGTTCAATGAGTCCATTGTGCCCAGAGCTTCCCACTCAGGAGAGTTACTTTATAGAAGTTTTATGGGCCAACAAAAACCCACTATCAAAAAAAATGTTAACTTTACCGAGTATAAAGATGGCCTCCCCTACCGCATCATCAATGTCGCAGAAATAGACAATGGATTGCTCCAACGGATTTCTGTCGCAGAATACGAAAAAGGACAATTGGCCAGGCTCATTCGCTCGGATTCTGGACGGTGGCTGCCCACTGGAGGCTGGGAATTCTACGACGGCGTCATGCACAGTTTCCCACCAGACACACCGGATCGGGTATTGTTTTTGTCCTTCAAAAAAGAGTATATCGATATCCCCATCAACCCCATGTCGCTGCACCAACGCAATAAAAATGTCGAGGAAATGACGTCCAAAGAGCTCAAAGAAAAAATCGAAGAAAAACAATCTCTCGGCCAAGATACCTTAACCGACAGCATGAACTACCACATGAAGTTTTCCGTCCCTTTTGCAAGTCTCATCTTTTCAATTCTCGGGGCATCGGTTGGCCTCAAACCACACCGTAGCTCATCGGCCATGGGCCTTGGCATCAGCCTCATCGTCATTTTTATTTATTACATTTTATTATCCGTAGGCATGGGACTGGGTCTCGCAGGTACCGTCCCTCCCGTAATTGGGGCATGGTTACCCAATATCATCGTGGGTCTATTTGGACTGTATCTCCTCAAACGGTTGTCGTATCAGTAAGAATGAGGGTAAACACCTATGGTGTTCACCCTCAATAAAAAAACTAGCACGCCTGGGGATGGGTATATTGTCTAGGAAATAGCCGCCAACATCCGTGGGACCACAAAAGGATTCTTCACCAAAGTCGTCGCCATGCCCAACAACGACGCACCCGCGTCTATCGCCGCCACAGCCCGCTCTGGTGTGGAAATCCCACCTGTCGCCATCATCGGAACCCCAAAGGGTTTCAAAACAGCCAACATCTCCAATGTACGTGGAAACAACAAGGTTCCACTCAAACCACCCCCGCCTCGTGACAAGGCGGTCTGAGACAGCCCAACAGCGGCACAATTACGATACTGAGTATTTCCCAAATTCACGTACACCCGTGGTACCGATTTCAGAATATCACCAAACTGACGCAAGCTATCATCCGATTGGTCTGGCGATAGTTTCACCCCAATCACCCGATCTGTGCGTTGGCGCATATAGGCCAACAAGTCGCCCAGCAATTCCGGGTGCGCCAAGAGGCTCTGCCCCTCGTTGGTATTGGGACAGCTGATATTCACTTCAAAAAAAACATCGGGACGGGACAACGCCCCATTCAAGACATCAAAGACCTGCCGATATTCTGCTGGATTTTCGCCGCCAACACTCACACCCACAGGCCCACCCATATCAAAGACAGGGTTCCGTTTGGCCTGTATATCCGCCAACAGCGCAGCAACACCAGAGCCCGGAAGGCCCATGGCATTGATTAGTCCCTGGTCACCCAAGTCTTGGATACGGGGCTGGGGATTTCCCAAACGCTTTTCCATCAAAATGGTTTTGTAGATCACAGCCCCCAGACCCAAGGAATGCCAAAACAAAAGCATACGGGGATCATCTTTGAAAGACGAGGCTACTAGGGGAGAACGAAAAGACAACCCCAGCACGTCTCGTTGCAACCGTTCTGGCACAGACACCGCCAAGAGATCCAAAGCAGACTTCGGGATACACCCGAGGAGACGATCACCCCAATGAATCACAGGCTCCAAGTCCATCGAATTGCCAGTCAATCGGGCATACACCCCATAGCCAGAAACCGCAGACTGGCGAATGCCGCCATACAGCAAGGAGGCTACAGCGTGCCGCATTATTTCCGGCCTGTGATACGGGTTTGTAGTGCCATATCCAAAACACCACTTTTGTCTTCGGTCGGACACAGTCCGGCTTTTTGGGAAGGGCAATCTTCATGCCCCGAATGACCGGGAACAGACCCACAGGCTTCACGATAAGCATCTTTGCCAAAGAAAAGAACGCCGACACCCAAACCAACGCCCACCAAAAACAAGACCGCAAACACAAATACAAATTCGGTAATCATAGTTGGGGATATTAAAACAGTTGGGCATGGGGTGGTCAAATGGTTGGGGGATTCGTTTAGTGGGAATACAAACAAGACACTACGCCATGGCCACGCTCCAAAGAAACACTCCTATTACTCACAACCGAGAAAGAAGACGGCCCCAAAATTTATCGATTTCCAATTCAACAGGTTTACAAAAAACATTATTGGGAACTTCAAAAAACATGTTATCTATACACCGCAATCACATCTACAAATGTCTTCAAACAAAAACAACACGTCCAGTATCATCCCAGCCATGGTCACCCAAAGACTTCATACAAAAACTAACTGGGATTCTCGGACTCTATCATCCACCCCACACGCAAACTTCCAGACCAATACCAAATCCACAATTCTCTATAAATACCAATAACAAAACGGAACTCATATCGCATATATACTCGTTCCA
>JAGYJO010000289.1 GCA_018402095.1 bacterium | reverse complement strand
CTGCAATCGGTACACCGGATAGGCTGAGATAGTCCAAGATCAGACCGTCGGACACTTGTTTTTCGGCAAAAGACGTGGCCGCCAAATAGCTATTGATAGTGGTGACATGCGTCTCCTCTGTGGCTGCGTGGGGTGTGCGTAAGTTTGTCATCAAAAAGCTTTTTGCTGTGGCCAATAGCGCAGGGTGATCATTAAGTAGCGACAACGTTTCGAGGGTTTCTTTCCATCGGGCTACATGTGCTTTGTGTGTCAGTTCCGGGCTTTCTTTTTGATCGAACAGGTGGATCGTCGTTTTGGACGAAGCAATAATGTCTTTTAGTGTGGCATACATCCGAGGGTGTTTCTCTTGAGACAGCAATGTTGTATATAGCTGTGTGAAAAGTGTGTGAAAAGCAAGAAGACTTGCCTCGTCGCGTTGGTATTGGATAGCGCTAAGCACCGATTTGGCACGTGTCAAAAAAGAATCTTGGAATCGAATGCTTTCAAATTGATCTATTGTTCGGGATACGCAATCACGCTCTAGGTGTGGCTCTATGAATCGATAGCCTCTTTTGCGAAATTTGATCAATCGAAACATGTCTAAGGTGTTGTCGTAGGGACCCACGATGATTATTTTTTTGTCTAGTAATGTGGCAATATCTGACCAAGGGAGCCCCTTGGTCACAAGCTTTGGGGTATCTTCTTTTTGGAGGTAGATCAGTCTCGGTGATGTGCAAATTGAATCCATCGTCCAAGAATCATAGAGTTGTTCTTCTACATTTTTTGTCGTCAAAAAAATGTCGATATCCAGAGGGAATGGGTGTGGATAATGCGCATGTGTTGGCATTTTTGATGACGTTTCTTGATAAAAAGAAGGCGAAGTTTTGAGCGTAAGTCCATTTTCACGGCGTACTATTTTGAGATGAAACGTCTCTAAAAACTGAGCTTCTGGCATGTTCACTGAATAGCCACAAGCCATGGCTATTGTTTGGGTCAGTTTCAAGATGATATCGTCTCGTTTTGTGCTGAAATTCGCTTGTGTCTCTATGACCAGAATCGCATCAAAGTCACTGGGCTTGGCGTTGCCAAACTTGTTTGCACTATGCAACAAAAAACTACCTTTGATGGCCAATGTTGCTGAATAGGCGTTTTTGAGCGCAAACAACAGCGAGACAATGGGATAGTGTGAAAGACCCTTTCTTTTGGGAAGCATCGCCAATGCCAATGTGTTGAAATCCCAGGCGTCACCCAAACCCGCGATGTCTTGTGAAAAAAGTGGCGGGAGTTGGCGTAGGGTGGTGTTTTGGGATGAATTTAGAGCCAGTCTTTTTTGTATCAATGTATGCTTCGCCTCTTAGAAGTAGATACTCTCATAGCAGCATTATCGTTGTTCTTGCGATTTAATTTCACTTTTTTGAAATTCGGACTCTATTTTAGGCGCTATTAATCAAAATAAATCACATTAAGCCCCTATCTGTAATTAAAATCCGTTACAAATACTAAGGCTGTCACAGAGTAGCGCTGCGATTACCGCCTAAACACGATTGGCCTGTTTTTTGCGTGTGTCTCTGATGTCTTAATGTCAATCATAAAGGAATAAGTATCTCATGCGTATATGTCCAGCAACCACTGTCGTAGCTCCAAAACGTGCAATGTCTCCGTCAAAATCGAGGTGTATGAGCCACGAATCACGGGAAAAAAAACACTTCGAAAACACAATCGTACTATTAAATAAA
>JAGYJO010000288.1 GCA_018402095.1 bacterium | reverse complement strand
TTCGCCAATCCCCCACTCGCCACCATGAAAATATTGAGTGCCACAACATCAAAGACCAACTGAAAAAACACAGCCCACTCAGAATAGCCCTGACGGCGCCCCACGCTGGCAAATGTCATGAGGTTCACAACACACTGAACGCCAATCGCGAACAAAAACAGGTTCAAATGTACAGGCAGCTGAAAGGCAATCGCACCCACCAAGGCCATCACCTGAAAGGCAATCGCACCCCAACGCAGTGCTACCAATAATTTGAGGTTGTTGATCATAGGTCGCTAGTTTAGCAAACAGCAGGGGTTTCGCGGGTGCGACAAAATGTCGCATTGTCGCAAGGGGGGCTCTCCGCCATAGTTTTGGCCTATGACAAACGATACAAATAGCATGACCTTTTCGGATGACCTCTCGAAACGGATGGACACCTCCCTGCATCTCATCAATAACCTCACCTTGATCAACAATAAAAAAATCAAAGAGTTTCACCACAAAAGCGAAAAAATGAATTCCGACACCTACGATTTGGCCACCATCGTCAGTGCCCAACATCTGGTATTGGAAGAAAAATACAAAGTCCTACACGCCCTCGTCACCGATCTCTATGCCCGACTTGAATCACTCACCCCAAAGGAGACTTCTGATGTATAAAATCACCGCTATTTCAGCAACGCTAAGCGCGACCAGTATCGCGCCCTCTTTGGTGAACTTTATCCAGGATAATTATCTGGAAGTATTAATTGCAACAAAGTGTGCTTGTTCCAGCAATCCAGATGTACCGGTATGCCCTTGCACGTCGAGAAATTTTCAAAATGCGACGAAAGAAAGTCTATTGGATCTGGATGAGCTCAAAGATGGTCTTTATTCCATTGAATCCGCTATAGAGGAAAACAGCGACACACTGAGTAAAAAAGACTTTCTTCGGTCTTTTTTTGAAACACTAAAAACAACACTGCAAAAAACCTATTCGACAGCAGAAATAGAGTTTCACATCGCAAGCATCGATTGTAGTTTAGCGGCTTTGGAATAAACGGACATCTCAATGACGGTTACAGGAGTCGGCAATAGCCCTACTGGTCCGAAAATTGACCTCTCAAAGATTGACCTCTCAAAAGAGTCCCTGCGCCTGATCAAACAAAAGCTATGTATTTATTGTGAATGCCCCCCCGATGACAAAAAAGAGAAAACCTTAGTAGCTACGGATGGCACACACCCTGAAAAAAAGGGGATTATTTGTGAAAAAGAGCTCAATAAATTCGAAAAAATGCTCCAGCGCAAAGACACACAGGGTATCAACAAAGAAGTGGCCAAACTGTTAGAGGCTGCACAAAAATCAACAGACAAAGACGCTATTCAATTCCTAAACGTGTTCCTCGAAAAATTAGGAGAAGTCATTGAATTAAAACCATACACACCAGAAGTCAGTCGCATGTTCGAAGAAGCCATGTCCAGCCCAAGAATGAGCCCACAGGAAACAACGCCAATCCATTCGACCCAAAACCAAACAGCCCCAGACAACAGCGCTGTCATCGCTCATGACAAAGCCCCGACACCCCTACAAAACACCCAAGATATCGCCACTAAAGATATACAACCAACGCAAAAGCTCCCCGAAGCCGCACCCAAAGAACCCACCATCACCACGTTTCTATCCGAAATGATAAAGCTACCTGAACCAGAACCTATCGTCACACTAAAAGCACCTGAAAAACCAAAAGCCAAAGCCCCCGAA
>JAGYJO010000287.1 GCA_018402095.1 bacterium | reverse complement strand
AAGCCGCATGTTTCCAGGAGTTGACCCAAGCGTTCAGTCATCTTCTCAGATACGAGAGGTGTAGATTGGGGAGCTTGTGTCTGTTTGGTGATAAGGGCCAAAATACGTCCAGGTGAATAGATCGTCCTGTCTTTGGAATTGGCTGTTGTTAGGGTATCGTCTTTGCTGTTTAGTAGTCCCTGTATTAGGGCTTGCCTATGTATGAGGTTGAACTTTAAGAAGGGCAATTTGGTGAGTGTTTTGAGGGCTTGGTTGGCCTCTGTTTTTTCTGTTTCGGAATAGCATTTATGAGGGTCTTCTATGGATAGTGCTATGTGTTTGATCAGCGATTGTCCTGCGTCTCGTTGTTCACGTGTTAGTTCTGTCATGTGGCCACTCATAAAATGGTGAAGCAAGACAGTCGCGCGTAGTGATTCGGAGGCTTTGTCTGATTTTTTTAAGGTGTTGTTGATTTTGTCCTGTGTGGTGGTGTAATCGTGTTCGCAGGTCTGAAACAAATGGCCAAGCGAGTCTAAGTCTTCTCCTTCAAATCCAAGGGCGGCTAAGGTTTGGGTCACGTGTGCGTTGACGTGGGGATGCCGTTCAATAAGTTCGGCTGCTTTGAGTCTGGTTTCTTTGGGTTCTTTGGCTCTCATGCCTCTTTCTTTGCGGTAAGCGTCTCCATAATCAGTAAAGAGTTTGCCGTTCTGCTGTATGGGCTTGGTAGCGATAAATGTAAGCGTTATAGGACATTCGGGGTTATTTGTTTTTTGGACTAAAAACCCTGTGTTTTCGTACTGCGCACTGTCGTCCATATACGCGATAGGGAGCTGTTCTACTTTTTCGGGGTCGCCTTCAATCCCAATGTGGGTAACGAGAAAATTTCGTTTTTCATGGTCTACTTTTTCGGCCGTGCTTTCGGATAATTCTGCGGCATTCCAATAAAAGAGATTGGTGGGATCTTCTTGCCTACCGTTTACACGGATTGTGCCATGTTCGGATGATAGCGTGCCCAGTACGCTATTTTTAGAGATTGCTTTGGTGGCATAAGGGAACTTTTCTAGACCTGTGTTGGGGTTGCGTGACTGGTGAAAGGCTATGTCGGTGTCATTAATGGGCTTTCCCGTAGGGAGGCTCTCTTCTGCATTGTGTATGTGTTTTTCAAAATGAGCTTCATTTAAGAGGAATCCTTGTGTAAGGCGTTGTTCTTGTTCGTCTGTTAGTGTCTCACTGAGCCCTGTTTGGGTGTAAAGGGTGTCGGTAGCAGATTGTGGCGGGGTGATAAACGGTGTGCTGTGGTCGTCAAAGTAGCTGTCTGCAGGAAGTAGAAAAAGGTCGCCTTCTTGCATGTCTCGTATGACTTCTATATCTCCGAGTCTATTGATACGAACGTTGGGTTGGGTGGCGTACTTTGGCCGTATGTCGCTTGATTTGAAGGTGCTGCCTGCCGGTGTGTGGCGTGTTGCGATAGGCGCATGTTTGAAGGGGATTATCGGGATGTTTATAAACCCTTGTTGACTAGCGCGGTCGTCAATCTCTCTTATTCGGCGTGTTTTTCTGGCGTGAGGTGCGGTGAGGTCGGATATGGGTGTGGATTCGCTGTAGGGGGTTCCTTCGTTTGCACGGAATGGGTTGTCTGGGCTGTGGTGGGCGCCTTGTGTTAAGGGATACGTTATCTGTCCATTTTTGAGTCGCTTAGGTGTTGCTTGGATAGCGTTAATATCTAAATTGGTGAAATAATTGGAACCATAGTCGACG
>JAGYJO010000286.1 GCA_018402095.1 bacterium | reverse complement strand
TTTTGTGGATTCCGGCGTCAAAACCTCTTGGTCCAAACGTGTCGTCATCTGATCAATACGCGCTGTGGTATCTGAAAGGGATTGAATCGTCTGATCCAAACGGGGGTCATTGAGAAGTGTATCGGATCTGTCTTTGATAATCTGTGTCGTATCTCGCATGTTTTGGATAGAGGTCTGAATAGACTGTTGGGTCTCTTTCCCTCCCAGGCTTTCCGTAATAGCCGCAACATCTCTTGTGATTTTTTCTATAGAAAGCCCTGTGTTTTTCAACGCATTCAGCATCTCAGTAGAGTTAAGCACATCACGATAAGCGGCCAGGATCTCTCTGGTGATCTCTAAGTTTTTGGCACCTATATCGATAAACTCAGCCAAAGCCGGTGCCGTTACCCCGTTCATCACCTCACCAGGTTTCATAATATCCGTATAAGCTTCGCTGGGTACAATGTTCAAAAACTTTTCCCCAATCAATCCGTCAAAATAGACTTTCAAAGTCGAACCACGAGGTACTTTGACGGAATTCAAGACCCGCAAGCTAACCTCAACACGGTCAGGCAAGGCATTGATAGTAAACACCTTACCCACATTCATCCCACGAAAGCGAACTTCGGCACCCGGCACCAAGCCATTCACCGATTCAAATTGGCCGATTAACTCGTAGCCATTGGCACGAAAAAGAACCCCACTTTTCCAGATGATAAGGGCCGACAATACGCAGAGCATGACAAAGGCTGCCACCCCTACTTTAAAAGGAACTGAGTTTTTCATTGGGACACGCCTCCTTGGCAACTATGTATGGAATATGGGTTTATCGCTAAAACAGTATTTTGCATCTGACACAAAGGCATTAAGAGAGACCTCCACGCACAAATTCACCATAAATCGAATCTGCGGTCATAATCGTATCCGGTGATTCTGGGGGCAACAACGTCCCTTGGTTTACCATGTAAATCTTGTCGGCTGTCCGCAAAATTGTCGAAATCTGATGCGTGACCACAATAGAGGTCACTTTCAACTGTCGGCTCAAACGTACAATCAAATCTTCTATATTGGTCGACAATATGGGGTCCAACCCAGTTGTAGGCTCATCGTACAACATAATTTCCGGGTCACCAGACAAGGCACGGGCAAGACCAATACGCTTGCGTTGGCCACCAGACAAGTCAGCTGGGTCGTTTTTGTCAAACCCTGTCATTTCAACAAGTTCTAGCTTTTTGGCCACAACTGTCGCCACTTTGTGTGCTGGCATATGAAAGTTTTCTATCAAGGGAAAGGCCACATTTTCAGCGACATTCATCGAATCAAAAAGGGCTGCAGACTGAAAAAGAATCCCTATTTTTAAACGAATTTCCAACAAGCGTGCTTTGCTAACCTGATGAATATTTTCACCAAAAACAAGTACTTCACCCGAATCTGGTTTATGCAAGCCCATAATGAGTCTCAACATGGTACTTTTGCCACATCCAGAGGCCCCTATAATCGCGATACGCTCCCCTGTTGGGATCGTCAAATTGACGTTTTTGAGAATTTGTCGCCCATCAAAGGATTTACTCACATTGCGTAGCTCAATCATGTTAGCCCCTCATTCATGGGATTCAAAGGGCGTAAGCCCTTTGAAATCCCTTCCATTTCTCGCCTATGGCGAGAAATGGGGGTGTTCTCGGGGGCTCCGCCCCCGGACCCCATGCTTTTGTAAATACTGACGTCCCACGTGTTCATGGGATTCAAAGGGCCTGAGCCTCCGGAACCCATGCT
>JAGYJO010000285.1 GCA_018402095.1 bacterium | reverse complement strand
CTGGCTACCCGTGAATGAAGGATGTCTCCGAGAATTAAAATATTCTTCTTTTCTACCGAGCCACTTTTTTCCTGCATGGTGAAACAGTCCAAGAGTGCTTGTGTTGGGTGTTCATGAAACCCGTCACCTGCATTGATGATAGAGGCTGGGACATGTTTGGCGATGAAGTGGGGTGCGCCGGCATGGGCATGGCGTACAATCATACCGTCAAATCCAAAGGCCGATAGATTTTGGACGGTATCAAAGAGAGTTTCCCCTTTTTTGACGGAACTGGACTCTAGCTGAATACTGGATTTACTTGCGCCAAGTCGGTTGAGGGCGGTGTCAAAAGACATTTTTGTACGTGTAGATGGTTCGAAAAACAACGTTAGGACATGTTTTCCCGCGAGTGCTTTTGCATGGGCTTCGGGATCTTTCATGGCATGGGCGACAGAGAGAATACCTTGGATTTCTGCTTTGGATAAATCGGATATCCCTAAAAAATCGTGTTTGTGCATGGTGTCCCCCTTATCTAAGGTCATTGTCCTTTTATTGTTGCATATAGCTTGGATAAAAATCCCGGTGATTCTTTTTGTGGGAGCGCTTGTATGCTGATTGTACTTTTTCTGACCGGTTGCGGTTTCCAGTAGACAACTTCTGCGACGGGAATCGCAGTCGTTGGTGGCGCGATAGCTTTTGCGATTGGGAGTGGATGTCTGGTGGCAGTTGTTTTTTTTGGTAGGACTTGCGCCTGTTGTAGTGGGGCAATTGACGCGGTTGTGTGTACGGGTGTTCGATGTTTTGTTGTGTGATGATGATTGTAGTGGTGATGATGTGTTGTTTGATAATGACGGGACTTGTTTCCATGGCGAATGTAGAGGGTCTGCCTATCTGAAGAATCGTCAGAGGATGAACCATCGCTATAAACGTTTCTTTGGTTCGTTGGGTTTTGAGCTATGTATTCGGCAAAAAGATGCTGAAGATAGGCCTTCTCTTCTCTGGATAATGGTCGTTGGGGTGTTCTGATTTCGTGATTTTGTGAGTCTAGATCACTCCCATAGACTAACGTTCTACGAATAGGTGATAGTCGATGTATGTCATCGGCACGGCCATCCTCCGAGACGCTGGATGCACTTGGGCTTGTGGTGCTACGGGTTTGGCTTTCGTAAGCCCACGGGGATGTTTGTGTTTCAAATGTACGTTTTTGTGCTGATGCATGTATGGCCGCGTTGAGTATCTTTGCCGATTCATCCACGTGACTATCGTCAGGGGCGGCGGTGCTGGATGGGTCAATGGACGCTGCCCAATAATTTTGGGCGCAGCGTTTCAGTGTTGCTTGCCGGTGTTCTATTGTATCGGGGGTTGGGGCTATCTCTGTACCTATACGGGCGAGGTATTCTGCGAACGCATCAGCTGTGGCGACTTCTGTGAGCCAGCGGTAGTGGGCGACGGCATCACGGTCTGTGAGTTTTTTGAACCCCATCTCGTAGAACATGTCGTCCTCTGACATGGTGACCCAAGTTACTTTTTGTGCGGGTATTGTTGCTGTTCTTGTTTTTGCTTCATCTCGCTCGATATAAGAAAGAAATACAGGTGAAAACATGATGTCATCGCTAGAGGTGAGTCGAAAAAGAATATTTCCGAATGTTTGTTGTGCTAAGACAGGGTGTGATCCCGTGGTGCTCTTTGTATAAATAGTTTGTATCGGGATTTTGATGTATTGTGGATTAAGAAAATAATCATAGGCTGCGAATGATGTTTGGGCGAGTCGGTTTGTTTTTTGTATT
>JAGYJO010000284.1 GCA_018402095.1 bacterium | reverse complement strand
GCCACCCCAGCACAACGAAGAGACTACCGAGCCGCTAATAATTTTTTCGATAAGCAACAACAACCAGTGACAAAAAAAAGCCAAAACAGACCTAACCTAGCAGGCCCAATGACACCCCCAACGCCTCAAAAACAGTCCGTATCATACCCGGAATTCATAAAGGCAAACCCTATTAATGGGGATAAACTCTGGGCAGAAAGATACCCAGAACCACAAGAAACGCCAGTCAACAGAAGCTCCCTTCAAAGACTCAGAGACAGCCTGTCTATGGGTAGACCCGATAGTGCTGAAGGGTCTCGAAGCAGGTCAGATAGCGCTGAAACGTCGAGAGGGGGTAGCCTCAGTAGAACGATAATCGGTGCCACAAAAAGAACCGGTCGCTTTTTGGGACTGAGACAATCAAGTCACAAACAAAATATCGAAGCATCCAAACCCATGACTGACGATGATCTCAATCAGTTATTGAATGAACAACAAGGGATTTGGAGCAGCCAACATGCAGTAAAAACATCCGTTTTATCTGAAAAAAATATTCAGGAACACAATAGCCGCCAAACAGCAGCAGCTGAGGATGGTCGTGCCGAAGATGACTACGCAAGAATACGCATGAGCACAGACGACACGATATCTTCTCGTAAGGCGCCATCCAAATCACGCACCCGTCCGGAAAGACAACGCACAGCAAAAGAAACAGCCAGTGACACAGAGAGTCTCTCTCGAGGGTCTTCCGTTAGTAGTAGATACAGCACCTCTACACAAGAACGTCGAGAAGCCAGCAGACGTCGGGTGAGTCAGGCCGCACAAAACGCTGTACAGGGCCCAAAATACGAACCCGCAGCTAAGTCTAACCAGTTAGAAGACCTTCAAGATCTGGCACAATTGCGAAGAGCCAGAGAAGCCGCGGTTCAGAAACGTACGAATCACGAGCAGGATATGTTTACACTCTTCAATAACTTCATACCTAAATTCGACTAACACACCCATACGCATTAGCGTCATACAAAAAAAGGAGATCCACATGAACCTTACAAGAATAGCCGGGAATGTCGCCACAACCTTGATACCGAAACCCATTCAAGAAAAAATGAGTGCGAGCTACGAAAAAAAACGAGAAGAAAAACGCCAAAAAGATCAAAACATTCACACCCGCCCCAAAATGGACCCCATCAAGGAAGCAGAAATGGAACGTAGAGCGGATGCGTATTTCAAGGAAAGAAATCAAAGAAATCAGCCTATTGGGGTCAATCCCGCCACATTACAAAGCCCCGAAGAAAGAGCCGCAAGCCTTGCCTTCAGCAAAAAATTCGAAGCGCAAAAATCGCGAGAGAAACAAGCCATCCTAGACCTGCAAGAGATGCGTGAAGGTAGCACACCAAGACAGTTCAAAACAGTCCTACAAGAAACAGATGAACGCCGGGCTAGCGAAAGTCGGTCGAGAGCGTCTTCTACTGGAGACATTCCTCGTGCGGTCAGTCGGTCTCGCGCCAGGGCATCGTCTGTCGGGAGACCTCGCAAAAATGAAACCGATCAGCAAGCCGTTCAACGACGCCAACAAAAACTCCGAGACATAGAGATTGAAGAGTTCGCCAAAGCACAAGACAGACGCCCCCCAAAGACATCGACCACAAAGAAATCCAGCGCGTACCCAAAAAGCTACGCCAATCGGTACGCAGCAGCAGAGCAAAACACATCTACCCAGACGACAAAAATTCAGTTCAAGGAAAAGAGCCAAATAGACCAGATCAAAGATCAGTTAAAAAGCAAAAGAACCGC
>JAGYJO010000283.1 GCA_018402095.1 bacterium | reverse complement strand
GAAGTATGCGGTGTCTGTACACGAGGATTTGGGCGTCGCCCATAGGTTTGGATTATGCTTTACAACATTTTAATGAATGGTTCGTTTTTTTGTGGTGAGGCTCATTGTCAAGAACACCTTCTTTCTCGGCGAAGCCGCGAAAGAAGGATGGATTCCAAAAATGGACATGTTGTTATGGGTGTGTGTGTTGTGCTGCTGTGTTTGTTGGGGATGTTTTCGCCGATACAAGCTGATGAACCGCGTGTGGAGAGTCTGATTATACGTTTGCGTTCAGGGAGTTCTTTGCAGAGTGGGGGCTCGCCTATGTCACAGCTCAAAACGATGTACCCCAATGCCAAAATTTGGGAGCCAAAGTTAAAATCGACCACGACGGGATTGAGCGCTGTTGTTGAAACCGTTTTGCTGGAATTGCCAGAAGGCGCTGATCCAGAGGCGATGTCGCAGCTGTTGTCCGAGCAATCGTGGGTGTCCCATGCGGAGCCAAACTATCCCGTTGTTGCGATGGGTGGCGGTGATCCGCTGAGATACTTGCAGGCACATTTGTATACCAATCGGTTGACGGCTTTGGATTCTTTTATTGCCCATCAAGAGGTTTTGGTGGCGGTATTGGATAGTGGTATTGATTATTACCACCCAGATTTGAAAGACCAGGTGCATATTAATTCTCAAGAAGTGTTAACGGGAACCGATAGTGATAATAACGGTTTTGTTGATGATATCTATGGCTATGACTTTTATGGTTTTTATAGAGGCAATGGGGGGCCTAATCCCAATGATGGACTTGGTCACGGGACCCATATATCGGGCATTATTGCGGCAAAAGATGATAATGCGGTGGGGATTTCTGGGATTGCGCCGTATGTGAAATTGTTGAATGTACGCTTTTTGGATGACCGGGGTTATGGTAACCAATATGATGCGGCTTTTGCGATTCATTATGCTGTTGATAATGGTGCCAAAATCATTAACTGTAGCTGGGGGTACTTTAAATCAACGTCGGTATTGGATGAAGCGATTGCCTATGCCCTTGATCATGGGGTGATTGTCGTCGCGTCAGCAGGGAACTCTGGGACCAGTGTTGCTGAATATCCAGCGGCGTATCCCGGTGTGATTGCGGTGGGTGCGGTGACTTTGGCCGATACCAAAACGTATTTTTCGAGCTATGGCAAAGTAGACACCGCGATGTATGGCGATGAGGTTTATAGCACGTTGCCCAATAATAGCTATGGCCGTATGTCTGGCACCTCTCAGAGTGCGGGTGTGGTGACGGGTATTTTGGCAAGATTGTGGGCGCATTTTCCAGCGGCTTCCCCGGAGACGGTGCGGCAACACTATTTTCAAGCGTGTACCAATCCAGATGAAGCGTCAGGTGTCGGGCAAGGGATGTTTTCCACACAATCTTTGTATGCGAACTTGTCTTATGATCCAGGCACATATTCTCAAAGTGACACGCCAGTGACACCGATAGACGTGTCTCGGACAGTGTCTGTACAGTCCGCGTCTCTGCAGATCACCAACTTGTACAGTTTTCCCAATCCGCATGTGACCACGACGGCCTATATCGGATTTGAAAGCACCCATGTAGCGACGGTTACGGTGAAAATATTCAGCCTTGAAGGACGACTTCTCCGTACCTTGGACAGTGTGGGGTCTCCTGGCTATAACCGTATTCCTTGGGATTTGCTCACGGATACCGGTGACCTCTTGCGCAATGGCTCCTATCTCTATGTGCTCACCGCGAAAAGTGGGGATCAAACCGAAACGATGAAGGGGAAGTT
>JAGYJO010000282.1 GCA_018402095.1 bacterium | reverse complement strand
CAGAAATTCAACCAACAAACGCAATTCGCTTCAGTAGGTCCAATTACGACACCCTACTACCTGCAAGCAACTCCAGAGGAGATGCATCACAATAGACTAAACCGTATTTCTCACGCTAGAGACCAAGCGATTTATTCTGAATACGAAATCTATAGCTTTGCTTTTTCTCAACTCCCTCAGGACAAAAGCTTTAATGCTAAAGCTGCTGAGTTAGATCAGGATTACAAAAAGAAATTGGATCAGATATCTCAATCTTTTGACGCGCAAGAACAATCAGAAGTCGACAGGTATTGGGGTGATGTAAAACGGCAAGCGCATCAGCAACAGCTCTTTTTGCAATCACAAGCCGGGTCTTCGCAAGCTATGGGTGGCTATTATACAAATCCGACGCATCAAGTCCCGCCAATCCAGATGATGGGTATGCCCGCATCTGGCAATGCAGCCCCAATGGGATTGCCCGACTATGGCGAAGCGGCCAATTCAAAATTGTCGGTAGAGGAACACGATAAACTTCACGCAAAACAACCCGCTGCAGATAGTGGCGAATCCATTGAATCAACAGATGTTGTTTCAACGCCACCCAAAACGCGCCGAGAAACAGGTGCAGCAGAAGAGATTCAAACAACGCCAACACCTGTCGCTAAAGCCAATCAAAAATGTAGCTCAAAAAAGGCCCGCAAAAAAGATGCTGCGCAAAATCTGGCAGACCTACCATTAAAGCCGCCGGGCCTAGTAAGACTCACATCCCATGGGCAACCCATGACAGACGCCATGGCCACGATGATAACGCCCACCACCGCACACATCCTGTCCCAAGTTCCGTCTAATTACCCGGATCTTTTGCAAGAATTGGAAACGGCGCTTTTGGCACCAGGTGTGGCGCTTCGGATAACGCCAACCGAGGTTCGTACGCTACTTGCCATGATTAACAACGATATCATCAGAAATTTTTATTCGCAGGTCACCGATAGAGAAGGGTATGAAAAGTCAGCAACACCTTCACCGACAACATTGTTGACCATTTTGCACGAAGCGAGAAATAAAAGTCAGATAAAAGGTAAGGATCACGCTCAAAAACTAGGCATCACACTACAGAAAATCAAAGAAGTTACCACTTCTTTGCGAATGATTAGAGATGAACAGGACGAGAGTGATGCAGGCCAAAAAGCCAGTGAAACATCGAGGCTTTTTGTTGCTTTTTTCAACAAAATAGGAAGTGTTGGCGTTGCAGGTTTGGATATTTACGAACAAAAATTAAAATCGAAAGTTGCTCATACCAACATTTCAGATTTGAAAGCTTTTTTTACAGAAGAAGCACCTGCCAATGAAGATGTCTTTCGATTTTACATCGAACAAGCAAATAAAAAGAAACTAATATCTCAAACAATGACGCCAAAGAAACTAAAATTCAGATCGAAGGTTCGTAATGAAACTGATAGATTAAATAGCCCACCACCCGAAGTAGCTAACACAGTAGATCTACAGTTTAGGCCAAAGTCCACTCAAGGAGAACGAAAACGATTGGCAAAGGAACGAGCAAAGGCTGAACGAGACGCGAAGGCGCAGAGCGATGCCGCAGCAACTCACGCTCTGAATACAAGTGCCCCAGATGTTGTCACAACGAAACCGTTAGTCAGTGATAATAAAGAAAACCCCAATGATCTCAGTTTTGAAGCAGATGATCTTTGTGAGATCCGAGACGCTATGAATGGTCTAGATCTAGAGGACAGAAGTTAACCTCCCTAATGTAATTGCGCTAGGTCTATACCAGTTCCAAAAGT
>JAGYJO010000281.1 GCA_018402095.1 bacterium | reverse complement strand
AAGGGAGAAATCTCCCTTAACGGCTTTTAGTCACACACACAGAAAAAACTACCGATGCGAAATAGTCGATCCAATACGGTTCATGAGATCCAGGTCTTCTAGAATCTTGCCCGTCCCAATCGCCACACAAGACAAGGGATCTGCCACACGGGTGATCGTAATCCCTGTCTCGTCCATGAGATGCTGCATTAAGCCATGTAGCATAGATCCCCCACCGGTCATGACAATCCCACGCTCCATGATGTCTGACGACAACTCTGGAGGGGTTTTTTCCAATGTCATACGCAGTGTGTCTACAATGGCCAACACCTGTTCAGCCAAAGCATCTCTAATCTCATAAGAAGACAGGGTAAATGTTTTCGGTAAGCCACTCAACAAATCACGGCCTTTGACATCCAATGTCAATTCTTCGTCCAAGGGATAGGCCGATCCTATCTCTATTTTGATCCGCTCCGCCATCCGCTCACCGATCAGTAAATTATAATTTTTACGACAATGCGAAATAATCGCTTCATCCAATTCATTGCCCGCCGTCCGAATAGACCGACAGGTCACAATGCCCCCCAAAGAAATCACAGCCACTTCAGTAGTACCACCACCAACATCAATGATCATCTGGCCTTTAGGGTCATTGACACGAATACCAGCACCAATAGCCGCAGCCATAGGTTCATCGACCAAAAAAGTTTCTGACGCCCCAGCTTGAAAAGAGGCATCTAAAACCGCACGCTTTTCGACATCGGTAATCCCCCAAGGAACCCCAATCAAAACACGGGGTCGCAAAAGACCTTTTGTTTTTTGTGCTTTTTTAATAAATTCCCGAATCATTTTTTCAGTGATTTCAAAGTCTGCAATGACACCGTCTTTCATCGGTCTTACAGACACAATATTACCAGGCGTACGCCCCACCATATTGTACGCATCATTACCAATAGCCATGACTTGTCGCGTCGCTTTGTCTATTGCAACAACAGACGGCTCATTCAGAACAATACCTTCTCCACGAACATAAACAACAGTATTGGCGGTGCCCAAATCTATACCGATGTCCCGTGTAAATTTTCTTAGCAATTTTTGCCACATAATAAAAGGACCTACCTTAGCGAATTTGAAGGGGGAACAATAACATACTTTTTCAGGGCGCGTAACAAAAGCTCTATCGGTAGGCCCATCACATTCCAATATGAGCCAGAAATCCCCGAAATCAAACTATTAGCAGATACTATACATCGTTTTTCTTTTTGCGAATAAGTCAACATATCTTGAATACCATACGCACCCGCTTTGTCCAAAACAGGAAAGTACTGTATATAGTCGAGAATAGATTGAGAAGACAGTTCACGAAAACGAACACGGGTGACATCTGCACGGGTCACCCCGCGTTGCGCCACCGTATCCCAAAGACAAAACGACGTCATGACATCATGCTCACGACCAGACAGTCTGACCAACATCTCGGCAGCTTCAGACAAGTCTCCTGGCTTACCAAGCACACTATCTCCGATAATCACCAATGTATCAGCAGACAAGACCAAACCAGGGACACCCACAGCACTTGCACGCGCTTTACGATAGGCCAAATCCCGAGCCCCTTTCCTCAGAGACAGAGAGGGATCTAGCGTCTCGTCATACAACAGATTGGGAACACGGGAAAAAGAAATCCCATACTGGGTCAAAATCTCTGCACGCCGTGGCGAGGCAGACGCCAAATGTAGCGGCAAAGACAGATTCATTATTTATATAAAACGTAAGCAGGATAGCCTTTTTTACGCAAAAGTGCTGCAAAAC
>JAGYJO010000280.1 GCA_018402095.1 bacterium | reverse complement strand
TGAGCAAGGTAATATCCAAGCATTTACGTGGCGTGCCATCTGGCTTGCTGCTGTCCCACACAATGTCCCCTGTATAGCCGACAATCTTTGCAACCAAGTCGGCCAAATCTCGAATCACAATATCCTTACCCGTTCCAATATTAATCAAATCAGGCACCATATCCAAAAAGGCCAAATGGACCACCGCATCCGCCAAATCATCCACATGCAAAAATTCCCGCATAGGCGAACCAGAACCCCAAAGTGTCATTTGCGATACATTGTTCAATTTTGCCTCATGAAACTTACGAATCATCGCAGGCAAGACATGGGAGGTCTCCAAATTGTAGTTATCCCCTGGCCCGTATAAGTTGGTAGGCATAACAGAGAAAAATGGCGCCCCATATTGTTCTGCATAGGCCCGACACATGGTGATGCCTGCAATTTTTGCCATAGCATACGCATCATTTGTTTCTTCTAATTTTCCAGTCAAAAGACTCTCTTCTAGCAACGGTTGCGGCGCAAACTTGGGATAGATACAACTCGATCCCAAAAAAATCAATTTTTTCACCCCAACACACATGCTTTCATGGATCACATGGGTTTGGATCAGCAAATTTTCTCGGATAAAGTCACCCTTAAACTGTTTATTCGCCAAGATCCCACCCACTTTTGCAGCCGCCAAAAATACAACATCTGGCTTTTCCAGTGCAAAAAACCGCGCAACCGCAGCGCCATCACAGAGATCCAATTCAGATCGGGTACGCAACACCAAGTTCGTCATACCCGCCGCCTGTAACCGACGAACAATGGCAGAACCTACCATGCCGCGATGACCCGCCACATAAATCTTAGCGCTATTGCGAACTGATTCATCTGCACACTTTTCGTCCAACTCATGTAGCTCTGCTACACCACGTTGAACGAGAAATCGCACATCTGAACCATTTGGCAACATCGCAACATCCGTATTTTCTTCATGCCGCAACACCATCTGTGGCGCATGGTTGTTAGGCGTGTTGGCTATAATAGCACTAGTTCCCATAACGCTTTGCTTCAGCGTCCACCATAAGTGCCACAAGACCTTCAAAGGTCACATGAGGTGTCCAACCCAGCTTTGCTTTTGCTTTCGACGCATCCCCTATCAAGAGATCGACTTCAGCCGGACGAAAATACCGTGAATCAATCGCGACAATAGGCGTACCTGTTTTTGTACAAACATAGGCTTCATCCAAACCTGACTTCCCATTTGAAACAGCAGATATATCCAACAGTTTCAATGTAAGCTCCAAAAACTCACGGACAGAGTGGGTTTCCCCAGTCGCGATCACATAATCATCGGGCACATTTTGTTGCAACATACGCCACATCGCATCCACATAGTCCCCTGCAAAACCCCAATCCCGCTTGGCGTCCAGATTGCCCAATGTCAGGACAGGACCTTGCTCATATTTATATTTCACCAATGCATCCACAATTTTACTCGTCACAAAGGTTTTTCCCCGACGCGGAGATTCATGGTTAAAGAGAATCCCATTACACGCATACAACCCATAACTTTCACGGTAATTGACTGTCATCCAATGCGCAAAAACCTTGGCCACAGCATACGGACTACGGGGATAAAAAGGCGTTGTTTCTTTTTGCGGAGTTTCCTGTACCAATCCAAACATTTCAGAAGAAGACGCTTGGTAATAACGGGTTTTGATACCTGTATCTTTGATAGCATCTAGCAAGCGCAAGGCACCCATAGCCGCCACATCCGCGGTGTATTCAGGGATGTCAAAGCTCACCTTGACGTGACTCTGTGCGCCCAAGTTGTAAATTTCATCTGGTTGTATTT
>JAGYJO010000028.1 GCA_018402095.1 bacterium | reverse complement strand
CTCCCGTTCGTGCGCCGTACTCAGGGCTGCTTTTGCAAACAGTCCATCATCCGTGAGCAAAATCAACCCTTCTGAATCTTTGTCCAAACGGCCAATCGTGCTCAAGTGTCTGTATTTTGGCGGCAAAATATCGATGATTTCACGCTCACCCTCAACAGGACAATTGCTCACAATACCCACCGGCTTAAAAAACGCAATATACGTATATGATTTCAAGGCCTCTTGGCCTTCAGGCATGAGTGTCACTTCGTCCACATTCGGATCTATTTTGGTCCCTAGTTCGGTCACCACCTGGCCATTGACCTTTATCCAGCCTTTGAGAATATACGCTTCCGTCTCACGTCGTGACAGCAGATTCAGAGACGACAAATGTTTCTGAATACGAATACGGTTATCCGACATGGATGAAACCTCCCCACTGCTTGTCTTTTTCGGAGACCACCAATGGTGCACCCTCTACCCAAGGCCATGAAATATTTAGGATCGCGTCATCCCAGCGAATCCCACTTTCAGCTTCAGGCTGATAAGGTGTCGTACATTTATACGTCACCACCGCTTCGGGACTGGTGACATAAAAGCCGTGGGCAAATCCTGGAGGAATATAAAACATATGGTGATTGATCGCATCGAGAGTCACGCCCACCCATTGGCCATAGGTTGCGGAGCCGGGACGAATGTCGACCGCCACGTCATAGATAGCACCAGACAGGACCCGAACAAGCTTCCCCTGTCCGTGGGGAGATTTTTGAAAATGAAGCCCTCTCAAAGTGCCTTGCTGTGAACAGCTTTGATTGTCTTGGACAAATTGGGTGGGCAAGCCTGCAGCGGCAAAGGCTTTTTCGCTAAACGACTCGAAGAAATAGCCCCGTGAATCGGTAAAAATACGGGGTTCTACGATGACGAGATCTGGGATTTTTGTAAGGATTATTTTCATGCTAACGCTTTCTTTCATGGGCATACTGAGACCAAAGCTGTCTGCCAGCGTCTGTTTCCCAAGGTGCCGCTGTAGGTTCCAATACTTTTGCGGAAAATTCAGATTTTCTGGAATGGTCAGAATCAGACTCTCTATTCACTACTTCCCGATAAAACACAACCGTGTGACACAAAAGGTCCCATTCTCTATATGTTTTTCTAAGCTCCGAGGCCGTTATAGACTGACCATTCCCCTCTGTTTTCAAAACAATAGCCTCTTGGTCTAGGCGGGAAGCATCCGGCAACACGAAGTGGATTTTTTGACCTGTTTCACGTACAAAATCGATACCTAGTTTACATGACTTCTTGATTCTATCATGTGTATCATTGGTAAAGACCTTCCCTTTTTCTGTTAAGACTCTCATAGAAAACGCCTTAAAAGCGATAGATTGAAGATGCGAGATGTCGTGATTTTCTGGCAGTCTAAAATCCGACACGTCTCTTTCCCCTAGAGACAAAGCTTCAATATTTAACAATGCATTGTATTCATCAATAGTGAATGCATCTCTGTATAAAATATTAGCCCCAAACTGTTTTCGCAACGCCGGTAATAAGGTATCTCTGTTTTCTTGATTTCCATACAGTTTATCGCCAAAAATCATCTGTGAGCTTTGCTGTATATCGTGAGGCGGCTCGCTATACATTAGTGTTAAAAAATTATCACCCTCTTTTTTAGGGTTAATAACGCCCAGAAAATCAGCTGGCGGAATATGTGCACCTCGACTACCACTACTGTCTTGATCACTATAACTGGAAGTGCTTGGTCTATCTAAAAAGATATCCTCTAAATCCCCGTTGAATCTTTGCTCCAAGTATTCCTTAATTGTATTATTGTTTGCATCTATTTTTTTAGTCAGTACCGATGATAGTGTCATCGCATATTCATCACACACACTAGTGTAACCCAAAAACTTTTCCCAAACAAAAACGGGAACGGCATCACTATCTGTCAATTGTTCTATAAGAGGTTGCAGTACATCCTGAAATGGATTACCAGGGATCTGACGGTGTTCCTCTAGGATAGATAAAACACGGAAGAGCTCAATATTCTCAAACACAGTAAATGGAGGCATATTGCCCGCAATAATTTTATATAGCATTCTTTTCTCTAGTATATCCTGAGATACATTGCAGATATAGGATCCAGTTTGCAAGCGGCCTTAGAGTCTTGTGCCGCAAGATCTCTATGATTTTGTTCCCTATATACGTTCCCACGCAAAACCAAAACAATGGCCTTTAATTTATCAAATACCTGTGGATTTAAGAGATTATTTATAATTTCAATTGCCTCTGAATACGATTCAATCGCTTTGTCCATATTTTTAGCATCATGAAATAATTTGCCAGATTTCATTAAACTTTTAATCTGTTTTTCTATACGCTGAGTTTGATTTCGACCATCAACTGTTTTTGTACCTGGGGCAAATGACACCGATGCACGTTGAACATTTAGCATAATAGACCTCCCAAATTATTACGGGGGTGGAGCCCCCGAAAAAACAGGCTTTCGCTCAGCTTCGCTGAGCAGCAATTTGGGAGCCAAAGGGCTATCGCCCTTTGGCTCCCGCATGGCAAAACATAGCCTAAAATAGTCATGGTCTTTCTCTCAAATAGTGCACGCCTTCGGCTTCAAATCCGCTCAACAACGCCGTGGCATCTTGAATAATCGCCTCTGGCAAACCGGCCATTTTAGCAACATGAATACCGTAGCTTTTGTCCGCGGGTCCAGGTACAAAGCGATGGGTGAATACAATATCATCACCCGTTTCTTGGATCTGCATAGAAAAATTATGCAAGGCAGGCAAACGGTCCGCTAGCACGGTCAATTCATGATAATGCGTTGCAAACATGCTACGCGCTTGGGTCTTTTCATAGAGATGTGTCGAAATGGCACAGGCCAAGCTCATGCCATCAAAGGTCGAGGTACCCCGCCCTACCTCGTCCAAAACGATGAGACTTTCAGCCGTCGCATTGTTCAAAATAGCCGCTGTCTCCAACATTTCCACCATAAAAGTAGATTGTCCAAAATACAAATTATCCAAGGCGCCAATACGGGTAAAGAGTTTATCAACAGGGCATAGCTCTACACTATCGGCAGGCACAAAACACCCCATCTGCGCCAAAACAACGGTCAATGCAACCTGACGCATTAGGGTCGATTTACCCGCCATATTTGGCCCTGTGATGAGCAAAAACCGTGAGTCCTTGTCCATGACGATATCATTGGGAATAAAGGGTTTCTCTGTATCTCGCTCCAAAATAGGATGTCGGGACCCTAGGAACTTCAAAGTCCCCGTTTCAGATGTGAAAATAGGACGCGTATAGCCAAACCGCATGGACACCGTCGCCATCGCTTGCAGGCAATCCAGCTCAGCTACCGCAGACGCCAAGGTTTGTAGGTCTGCAATCACCGAGACAATATGGGCAACCACTTGCCCATAAATCGTCACTTCCAACTGTTTTTGTTGTTCTTCACCCGTGAGCAAGACATGTTCTTTTTCTTTGAGCTCAGGGGTAATAAATCGCTCGGCATTCGTCAGCGTTTGTTTGCGAATATAATTGTCTGGCACTTTGTCCAACTGGCCATTGGATACTTCAATGTAATAGCCAAACACACGGGTATAGCCTACTTTCAAGGTCTTGATTCCGGTACGTTCACGCTCAGACGCTTCCAGATTTTGTATCCACAGGCGCACCTCTGAAAAGGAGTGAATCAAGGCATCCAGTTCATGATGAAACCCAGGCCGAATAACCCCAGTGTCACGCAAATTGGCCGGTGCCGGATCTTCAATCGCATCTGTGATCAGTTGAATGACCCCTTGATACGGATTGCCAGGCTCTGAAAAACGGGCAAACAACCCTTGGTAGCGAACAAATAGCTCACCGGTGAGATGCGTCAATATAGACGGCAATGCAGATAATGCTTCGAGTGTTTGTTTTAACGCGAGTAAATCTCGTGGCTGTTGGTAATCAGAGACAATCCGACCCACCAACCGTTCCAAATCGTAAACACCCCCCAAAATATCCCGAATTTCTTCCCGTGATAACCGATCCTGAAAAAGGGCATCAACCGCATCCAACCGCGCCGTAATACGCAAGGGGTCCAGCAAGGGATATTGAATCAGTTGCTTGAGTTTTCGTCCGCCCATCGCCGTACGGGTCTCATCCAAAACCCCAAAAAGCGTCCCTTTTTTACCCGCTTCAGTTCGTGACTGGATGAGCTCCAAGTTTTGGACTGTCACACGGTCCATAAACAAATGACGCTGCATACCAAAAGTGCGCAACTTGGTAATATGCGGTAATTGGGCTTTTTGGGTCACCATAACATAGTTGAGTAGTGCCCAAGCCGCAGGTAAGGCGGCCTCGACTTCATGGAGCCCCATGCCCGAAAAGAGATGCTCTCCAAATTGTTCGGAAAGTCGTTTTTGGGCATCACGCCAACGCAGCATCTCCACTTTGTTTTGGAGCATATCCCATACTTTACCTGGCAGGACGATGAGGGATCTAAAAGAATTTCATGCCCAAGTTATCCAATAAAGAGAGAAAGTCTATTTCAGAAAATTACTTCAACGCGAATTCCGCCATGGAAATATCGAGGAAGCTTCGCCACCAAACATGTGCTGGCTGCGCCGAGCACATTAGTAGTTCCGCAAGGGCTAGCGCCCTTTGATCCTGGTGGCTATCGCCAGTTTCATAGGGCTGACACCTGTTGTGACTGGCTGCGCTGATACTGGGATCTCAAAGGGCTAGCGCCCTTTTATCCCCTTCGTGGCTGGCGCCAGAACCCCTTGGTTGATTGTATCTCGATGCGAAGGCGATTTTGCCTTTTGCATCGGATAGTGGTTGGACACCTGCAACGGAGATAGTTGTTTGTTTTCTCAACCAAGGCGCGATGGCCATCACCTCGTACCAGGCGTGATGACACGGACGATTTCGCCGCCGGAGTGAAACCCTTTCCTGCCATCGCATCGCCGACTGTTCTACAAATCGCTAATTTTATATCCACGGGAAACCAATTTTGATATAGCTTTCAGCGGCGTGATAAGAATACTGGCACATTGGAATGCGATTTTCATCTTTCCCTGACCCGTGAGCGGGGTGAGGTCTGACCCCATGCCACTTGTATCGGTGAGAAACATTTCATAGGAACGCTGCTTTTGAAAAAAAAAGGATGGCATCTTCAGCTTGCTTTGATCTCCTAATGATGAAGATGGGCGTGTCATTGGCATGCACTGCCACAACTAGCAATCCAATAGAAAAGCGCCTTTGAAGCTGAGTCACAAACGATCGTGCACCATTCACTTCATCATCAGGATGGGAAGGTTTTCTCAGGGCCCGACAACAAAAGCAAAGCTAAAACTCTTATTTTCCCCAACGAAGCGCCTTCGTAGGTATCAACAGTAATAAGAAATCACTCTCTTGGCAAAGCCGTCTTAATTTCAGTTTCAACGTCCGCAATATGAGAGATTTTTGTCTACCAACATCAGCACATCCTGACGTGTAGACGGCACCCGTGAAAAGGAAGAAAAAGCATTGGTTTCTCAAACTTGGCTATAGCTGCTAAATTGAGGCTTATATAGCCTATTACACGTTCTTCCAAACCATAGGCCTCGCATCAGGATGCGCAGCTCCATTGTCTCTGGGAATGAGGACATCTCCGAAGAAATATCCGCACTCGTATAGGGATGATACTGGGATACTTCGAGGGTCTGAAGTCGACATCCACAGCCAAAGTCTTTCTATAAAGCCTTCCACCAAGCCTTTGAGGTAGGCAAAAGTCCAAACACTACCTGCTTTCTGCTTTTGCTCTGTTTGTAGGTGTGTGCCAAAGGTCCATAAATCAAAACCCCACTCACCTTGTTTTCATACCGGTTTCCGATAGCCAAAACCTTGCCCACTTCAAAATGCAAACGCCTGACTGCCGCTTGGTGAAGATGATGTCCCGCTACTCCTAAAAGAGAGCTGCACCAAATAGCGACGCAAAATACTGGCGTCCGAGCGCGGCTGTGTATTATACAAGGCATCCGACGGCAACGGAATACGTTTTCTGAATCAGAGACACCATCAGAATGTAGACTTGCTGATAGCCACGCGACCCAAAATGATTCCTGAACTGGCCACCGCCTGAAGGCGTTTGTTCTGTCACCGGCACCCAACGATTCTGGCAGCACTTCAGGGATACGGTCATACCCCAACAAACGCGCCACTTCCCCGCCAAACATGGCCAATCAGACAAATCATGACAACGCCATGACGGTATCACCCAGGATCCTGCTTTTGACATCTATCTACAGAGAGCAGGGAATACTTGCGCATTTCTGTTTCTGGCAACTGCTCCAACAAACGGCTTGTTTTTGCAAAATCACAGTGGAATAGGACCGCGCGAGGACCCTGCATCAGATGTCTACTGTGGATGTGCCACCCACGTGAGCACCGGCTAATGTTGTAAACAAATAGGAAGTGGCTCTATCTGAGTCTCGGCAGAGTTCCATCCTAATCCACACCTTTTTTCGCAATCAATAGCGCACTTTCCGTGCGTAACCCCAGACGATCCCTGCACGCCGCATAGAACCATCAAACATCGCAGCTTCTTAGTGGGGATATCGACGTATTTAGCACAGCAGAGCGCAAAACCACCATCGCTGGATCTCGCAATTTCACAGAAAATTTTTTCGCTCGAGACGATCAGCGTTCCTTCGGCCAATTTTGTACCTGTTCTCGATCCAATGTGGTCTGTAACATCGTTCCAGGCACAGACGCAGAAACCGGAAACATCCAGACACTTCGGGCCGTATATCAAAGCATGTGCGTCGTTCTGTTTCCAAAGAATATCATAATTCGTAATGACCCGACAGGCGAAGACAAGGACAAAGCCGCAATGGAGTGCCAAACGACGCTGCATCCACAAAGTGTTTTCTTTGCTGTTGCCAGGTGTAAACGACGTGCAATATAGCGGGTACATCTGGCATCTGATAGCACAACAGCCGGAATAGGCAATGTGGAAACAAGGGGCACATCGGTCAGCAATGGCCGTAAAGGGAGTTGTAAAATAGCCGCAATTTCTCTGGCCATGCCATAGATACTCAAACAATCGCCACGGTTTGGCAAAATGCCTATTTCAAAAATCACATCTCGCAACCCGGCATGATCGAGCATGTCCACACCCAGCGGCGTATCTTCGTCCAGGATCCAGATGCCTTCGGACTCTTCGGCCATACCCAGTTCAACTTGGGAACAAAGCATCCCATTGGAAGGTACGCCCCTCAATTTACTCGCTTTGATTTTGAGTCCACTAGCCAAAATGGCACCAGGCAAACTCACGGGAACAATGGCACCCAAAAAGATATTTTGCGCACCTGTCACGATTTGATGGGTGGTTTCACCATCAAAAACCTGTGTGATCTGCAAGCGGTCCGCATCCGGGTGTTTTGCAATATCTGTAATACGTCCCGACACAATGCCACAAATATCACGACCAAGATACGTCACCGCATCTACTTCCAAACCCGCTTGCGTCAAACGCTCAGCCAAGTCTTCTGGGGAAAGGTCGATATCAACAAAATCTTTTAACCAACTAAGGGGATAACGCATTTATTTCACCTGTACCTTTGATGGATATAATGGCATAGCCGGTGTAGGCGCCGTCATAGCCGCAACAAGGGGGGATTGGGAAAGTCCAAATTGGCTCAAAAAGCGTTTGTCATTTTCATAAAACAAACGAATATCAGGAATACCATATTTGAGCATAGCCAAACGTTCTATCCCCAAACCAAACGCAAAACCGGTCACCACATCTGGGTCATACCCTACGGATTCAAACACCTTGCGATTCACCATACCGGCGCCCAAAATTTCTAGCCAACCCGTTCTTTTGCAAATATTACAACCGTGGCCTTCGCATTTCACACACTGCACATCGACCTCTGTAGAAGGCTCTGTGAAAGGAAAATAACTGGGTCTAAACCGAACCTTTTTGTCTTGCCCAAAAAATTCTTTGAGAAAGTGCGACAAAGTCCCTTTAAGTTGGGCAAAGGTCACGTCTGTATCAACGTAGAGCCCTTCCACCTGATGAAACATTGGAGAATGGGTCACATCCGTGTCACAACGATATACTTTCCCAGGAACAATGATGCGAATCGGCGGGGTTTGCGCTTTCATCGTACGAATCTGAACAGGTGAGGTATGGGTCCGCAACACATCCCCATTTTTGAGATAAAACGTGTCATGCATATCTCTGGCAGGGTGATCCTTGGGAATATTCAGGGCCTCAAAATTGTAGTAGTCAGACTCCACATCGGGACCTTCTTTGACGGAAAAACCTAGCTTTTGAAAGATCTCTTGTACTTCCAGAAGGACTTGGTTAAGCGGGTGTCTGAGGCCTGTCCATTTCACGTAGCCGGGCATCGACACATCGACGGCTTCTTCCTTGAGTTTGGCATCACGCTCTTGGGTTTGGAGCAGCCCCAACTTTTCTTGATAAAGGGCTTGAATTTCGGTTTTGACGTCATTCGCCACTTGGCCAATTTTCGGACGTTCTGAGACTTCCAACGAAGAAACACCTTTTAAGATATCGGTTAGTAGGCCTTTTTTACCAAGAAATTTCACACGAAGCTCATCAAGCGCTTGTGTAGAACTGGCTGTTTGAATATCCCCAAAAGCCGCGGTTTTCAGGGTTTGTAGTTGATCAACCAATGACATTATTTTGTGGCCTCCACATACGTTTTATAGCAAGCGTCCAAATCTGAACGGTCTAGCCATGACAATAAATAATCTGTAAATTCTTTGGCACTGGCGCCATCTGCACGGCCTGTAATCGTCACCTCACGCTCGAATTGCACACAAATCTCGATGGCTTTTTCCAAACGTGCCGAAAGCCCACCGTGTCCGATATGAGCCAACAACATCGCTGCGGCTTTGATCATCGACGGATCGGCATAGCCACCACGGCCTTCGGTGACCATCCGTGGTGCAGAGCCATGAATCGCCTCAAACATAGACCAACGTTTGCCGATGTTGGCACTACCAGCCGTTCCAACCCCGCCCTGTATTTGGGCGGCTTCGTCGGTGATGATATCCCCATAGAGATTCGGCAATACCACGACTTCAAATTCATGACGTCGGGCAGGATCCAAAAGCTTGGCAGTCATGATATCGATATACCATTCGTCGAGCGTGATCTCGGGATAGTCTGCCGCCATACGACGGGCAACAGCGGAAAAACGGCCGTCCGTGGTTTTCACCACGTTTGATTTCGTCACAACGGTGACACGTTTTTTACCTGTTTTGCGGGCATGTTCAAATGCCAACTTCACGATACGCTCGGTACCTTGCTCTGTGGCCACTTTGAAATCCACACTCAGATCTGAGGTGACATCAAAGCCACGGGATCCCAATACATACTCGCCTTCGGTGTTTTCTCTGAAAAAAGTCCAATCAATCCCATGTTCTGGTACACGAACAGGTCGGACGTTACCAAACAAATCCAACTCACGACGCATAGCCACGTTGGCACTTTCGATATTGGGCCATTGGTCCCCTTTTTGTGGGGTTGTTGTCGGGCCTTTGAGAATGACGTGACAGGATTTCAATTCGGCCAATACATCATCAGGAATGGCTTTGTTCGCCGCAGCACGGTTTTCGATGGTGAGCCCTTCGATGGTTTTGAAGACAACGGTCCCAGCGGCAAGACGATCACGCAGACAATGTGCCAAAACACGTTCGGCTTCCACAGAGATCATGGGCCCGATCCCATCCCCACCACAAATACCAATAATTAAAGGCGAAACCGTGTCGAGATTGATCCAATCTGCGCCTTGCTTCATGGTCTCAATACGGGACAACTGTTCGGTCAATATGGTTTTGAATTTTTCAATAGCAAGATCAATAGCGTTTGGATTGCTCATGCGTGACTCCTTTGGCATAAAAGGTAAAGATCTAATTTAACATGCGAAGGGGTTTTGGGGCGAGGAGGGGGTTGTTGCGTGTAATTATTTTCGGAACATTTCTGCCTAGGCCTCACTCTTCTTCAGGACCAATACCAACGCCCTTAGTTTGGCTGCCAATTGCCGCCTTTTGCTTCTGCCTTTGCCCTTGCTGCGTCAGTAATACGCTTCGCTTGTTCCTCTTAAAATAAACGCATCTTATATCCATATCAGCTTCAGCTTGCCACCGTTTATTTATATGTTCCAGCTTTTCTACCATCTTTTGTTGTATCTGTTCTTTGCAAGAACTCAATGCTCTGAGTCAGGTTGCCCTATGACTATCACCGTCTTTTTCCCAGCCGCATGGTTCCTTTAGATTTCTTCTGATGTCCCAGCGGAGGGGCGTTCATTTTCTTTATTTGGTTCTGCTAGAATTATTTTCTCTTTGCGCATTTCTGCCTAGCCTCACTCTTCTTCAGGACTCAATACCCAACGCCCTTAGTTTGGCTGCCAATTTTGCTGCCTTTTGTTCTCTACTGCACGCTTCGCTTGTTCCTCTAAAACCAAATGCATCTTTTATCCGCTAAAGCCATATCTTTATCCGCTAAAGCGCATCTTTATCCAGCAACAGCTTCAGCTTGCCAGCGCTTATTTATATGTTCCAGCTTTTCTACCATCTTTTGATGTATCTTTGTCGCAAAACTTGGCCTGCAGTCACCACTGGCCAGACCCTCACCATCTTTTCCCCCACCCGCATTCTCTTCCCTTTTAGCGTTCTTCGAGAAGGACCCAGGAGGAGGACGTTCATTTTCTTTATTGGATCTACTAGCAATTATTTTCTTGCGCATATATTTAAGATGTCCTTGTTTACGACCAAACCTTACACGTCTTCAGGATCAATACCCAACGCCCTTAGTTTTGCCGCTAATTTCATGGGCCTTTGCATCAGATAGTTCACGCTTCGCCTGTCGCTAAACCAACGCGTCTTATCCGCTAAAGCCGCATCTTTATCCGCTAAAGCCGCATCTTTATCCGCTATCGTGGACTCAGCTTGCAGGCGGCACCTTTTCACGCTCTACGGCTTCGGCAGCTTCTTCTAACTTACCCAATAACGCTTGCGGATTCAGGCGGATTGAGCGCCATCATCACCCCGGAATCTGACTGGTTACGGGCTTTTCTCTGCGGCGTCGGGGTCAATGGCGAGCTTGGCCTTGAGATCGGCACGGGCTGGGGAATGCAAAATTCCTTTAATCCTTCCCAAAAATCACGCTTAATGTGATGCGCTTTTTGATCGAGTTTCAAAATCATTTGTTCAAATAGACCATGCACCTCATCTTGGACCCTACATCAAACGCATCCGCATAAAAGAGCCCCAACAGAATCAAAACAAATTTAATAGATTCCCGAGTTTCTTCCCCTTTCAGCAATAATCTTCAAGGCATCTGGCTGGCTCCATACTAAATTTCTGAATGACGCCCCTCACATCTCCTCGAAATTCTTTCTTTGATCTCATCTGAATAGCCCAGAGAATAAATAAAAGAATCCACATTCATCACTATCTCGCATGGTGAGTGACGCCCCATCACTGGATTCTTTAAAATATGGGGCAACAACCCTTGAAAAAAGGCATATTCGGATCCAAGAAATAGGGTCTTGATTACTCTTATCTCTATTCCGTCATGCTCCAGAAACCATATGGTTATTACAATTGTAATGACTCATCGACCTCATCATTACCCACAGGACTTTTCACCGCCTCTTTTAGGGGCTTGGGGGACGGGTAGTCCCCAATATCAACCTTGAGCCTAGGAAGCCGGAGCAAGGAAGATGTTTCAAAGGGCTCCGCCCTTTTGATCCCGTTCCGGGGTGCATCACGCTTGGGTAATGATGAGCTCATCGAAAGATAAGTAGTCCCAGAGACAATGCCATCTTTTGATACAAAATAGTCCGGATAGTTGTCTTAGCGCTTCTGCAATTTTGGGTAACCAGAACCTTCTGATTCACAAACGCCAAAACATCCCCCACCCGGGTCCGAATATTCGCAAAGGATCTAAGTGGTCGATATCGACATTGCTTCGCCGCTGAACATCCGCAAGTCCCACTCACAACCAAACGCGGCGCCTCATCAGCAATCGCCTGATCCCGACTCACCATGTCTCCTTTCTTCCAAAAACACCCACCGAAGACACTTTGTCGTCCCTCTTCGTCTTCCGTTTTTAGAAAAACTGACTTGGCTTTCGCTTCTTGGGCGTCCATGGCTTGGTTTTCCACCCCGCTATCGTTGATGTCCCCTTGGTAACAAATTCTCAGGAAGTCTCTTGTCTAGCGCCAGTTTGTTCTCATATCCTGGATTCAAAAAATGGTACAGGGGCAATGCTGAATATACTCATATATACCAATTCCAAAATGGAAATATGGATTTCAAAATCGTGACGGAGCATATTCTTATATGGACCAAAGGGATTTGGAAAGTCCTAGGTCCAGGTTTTATTTTGGAATGGGTATAGTAATGCAGATCACCCAGCTTATCCGTTACAGGCGCAGGTCCTTGCATCCGAAGCCAAAGAGACAGTGCCTTCAAGTCCGTCTTCAACGCAACCGTCATTTCTGAATCGACAGTCGCACTAAAACAAGGCCAGTTCTTGATGTCTTCTGGCACATTTTCACGGATGGCATTCAGCGTTTTGATCAAGGCTTTTTTCGGATCTATAGCCGTCGCCGCCACGGTTAAAGGCCGGCCTGTAACCGCACATATTTTTCTAAAGATGAATACACACATGTCGAAAGACTACCCTCTGAATACAATTTTCAAACGTGATTTCTGATACCCTTATTCTTTAAAAACAAACCCATCCACCAACAAAATCGCCTTCGAAATCATCGCCAACCCCATATCCAGCTCCGCCTCCGTGATCGTCAATGGCGGTGCAATGAAAATAAAATTCCACCGCACAAAGGTAAAGAGGCCTTGCTCACGTAGGGACGCCATCAGGGGCATCATCGGTGCCATATCTGCGGCGCTTGCGTTCCACGGAACCATGGGTTCTTTCGTTTCTCGGTTTTTCACCAGTTCAATACATGCCAAAAGCCCGGTCACCCGACAATCGCCGATAGAGGGGTGTTTATCTTTCAAATCCGCCAGCTTGTCTTCAAGCCGTGCACCCATAGCCCGTGTCTTGGCAATCAGGTCTTCGTTTTCATAGACTTCTAGCGTGGCCACGGCGGCAGCACATGCCAAGGCATGCGCGGAATAGGTCAACCCCAAGGGCATCGACACATCATTAAAAAAATCCGCAATCGGGTCAGAGACGATCACCCCACCCAAAGGCACATAGCCACTGGTGAGCCCTTTGGCCATGACAATCATGTCGGGCTGAATGCCATAATTTTCTATCCCAAACCACTGACCGCAGCGACCAAAGCCGCTCATCACTTCATCGACAATAATTAAAATATTATACTTATCTGCCAGGGCTTTGATTTTTTGCCAATACTCAGGGGGATATTTGATACACCCAGAAGACCCCGACTCCCCTTCAAATAAAATGGCCGCAATTCTATCCGGCCCTTCAAACTGAATAGTCCGCTCAACGTGCTTCACACACTCATGCAGACAAGACCCAAACGTCTGCCCCCAAGGA
>JAGYJO010000279.1 GCA_018402095.1 bacterium | reverse complement strand
GAAGATCCGATATAATTTTGGGAAGACACTTCTGGTGATGTACTCCAAAAAACCAATAAATGACGATACTGACTTTGAGCATTCGTTGTCACAGAAAGATATAAACTTCCCCCTCCATAGTCATACCCCAACCCAACCTCTAAAATCTCAAAATCCGGAACCTGCGTCATTCCCGCAGCAAAGGGAAGCCCTGCATAAGCAGACCAAGCCTGATCCCCCCCACCCGTAAAGGATTGATTATAATAATAAAGCGTCCCATACCCTTCTTTGGAAAAACTCAGGGTATACAAACCAGTTTCCATATCCGGCACAACAAACTTTCCAGCATTATTGGTCTGTACCGATACCGGTGAAAAAGAAACCCCACTGGCCAATGAAACAGGACCTGAAATCGTCACCGTAACGCCAGAGTGGTCAGACTGCAAACTTCCATTACTGCCGATCAGGTACATATGCCCAACCCAACGCCCCGATAAGGCCGGGCCTTCAGGCCCTTGTTCACCAGTGTCCCCGATGGGGCCTTGTGCCCCAGTGTTTCCTGTAGGCCCTTGCTCACCAGTCTCGCCAGTAGGCCCCTGAGCCCCTACGTTCCCCGTAACACCTTGTTCTCCTGTTGCGCCAACCGCCCCTTGATCCCCCTTCAACATGTCCTGAATCCCACTACAACCAGACAACAAACAAATAGACATAAACACGATAAATAAAAAAGAAAAACGAGACATAGCAGCGTCCTTTTGAGGCTTGATACTCCATTAGAGATCGGAAAATAAAAAATAGCGTAATAATTCACACACACAAAGAAATAAGGTCAAACACAAAAAAGTACCCTAGACGGAAAGATCTCACAGAACTTAAAAAATCAGAAAACCCACTTCAAAGCCCCCCATTATGGGCCATTCAAGCAGAGAGGGCTTCGCATATTGGTACGCATGCGGCTTATCCATAACTGGGGTTCTCTAGTAAATAATTACGCCGCAATAGAAAAGATGTCTCTACCAGCGTTAATGACGGAGGCGAAAGTCTCTGAGAAGATATACAATGACAACACCACAAACAAAGACCACAGACAAACCCTTGAAGCCTTTATAGAAAGAGGAAAATTGAAAATTGGGGTCTAAGACACGCTCAAGAAGAGATATCTACAGATCCCCACCCCTCACCAACGGCCAAATCAACGCAGCAAAACACCGGTCAAAAAAGGACTTCGAATCAGATCCCAAAGACCCAGCCGTCATCCCCAAAAAACAACGTTCTGAAAACCGTAACCACCGGTTAAGTACCCGCCACTTGAAAGGAACGCTGCGTCGCCCTTCCCAAAACAACACCCGAATGTTGTACAGATGAATAAAGTCCATCATACGAGACATCGACCAGTGCACCATATCAGCCGCACCCAAACGAATAGAGAGACCCGATTTCGAAAATGCAGATATCTGCTGTGGCAAAGATCCTGAATCTGCCGAACGAGGGACAACCAACACCGGCACACTAGACCCATAGATAACACGCCATCGGTCATCGGGAGATAAATCACCGTTCATCGTTTCACGAATACGACCCTTCACATCCGACAAATTATAATCCATCGCACAGGTATCGAAAGAACAAGCCTGGTAATGGGAGCATGCCAGCCCACAGGCACTCTCAAAAGCCGAATACTGATAAGGCAAAGCTTTTGTCGCCAAGAGACAAGAAACAGCAGGCGTCACTCCTTTGGGCGGATAGAGCACCAGTGTCGGCGTACCCAAAACAGAGGCTAAATGGGCCGTGCCACTATCAATACCGATGAAAAGATCGGACTTGGCACAAATGCCCCAAAGCTGAGACAAAGACGTTTTACCCACCAAAT